>NZ_JHVI01000009.1 GCF_000620065.1 Meiothermus cerbereus DSM 11376
AGGTGATAGACGTGTTCCATGCCAGTCAGTATCTCGAACAGGTCATGCTGGAGCTGGGCTGGTCGGAAGAGGCCCGCAGCGCAATCCAGTACCTGGAGCAACGGGCCGATCGGATGGACTACCCGGCCTATAAAGCCCGGGGCTGGCCCATCGGTTCAGGCCAGGTGGAGGGGATGAACAAGCATGTCATCGGTGCCCGCATGAAACGCTCGGGGATGCAGTGGAGTCGCCCTGGGGCTTCGCGCACAGCAGCCCACCGCGCCCAGCTATGTAGTTCCCATCCGCTGGTGGCCTTCGAGGCCCTGAGGTGGAGGGCTTTCCCTGTACGGAATTGCTGAGATGCACCCACCGATTACATGGGTTTGACACAAGGCGGCCAGACCCCTAAAATACCGATTGCTGTCCTGCGGGTTTCGCAGTGCCATTGGTGTGCAAATCCAAATGACCGCTCCACGCTGGGGCATCGTCTAATGGCAGGACAACGGTCTTTGGAACCGTCGGTCGTGGTTCGAGTCCACGTGCCCCAGCCAAGCCCAGCACGAGAAAAGCCGAGGGTGTGTTACCCTCGGCTTACTCGTTTTGCGGTGATTTTACAGTTGGTGGATTTAGGCATTGGTGCGCGGTGGGTGTGTGGTTTAGATTTGGTTACTGTATTATTGTGCTGGACAGCGCAACACAAGCCTTCTGGGGTTTTCTGGCATCGCTGTGACATTTGAGCTTGGGGCTGGCTTTTGGTCTGGTACTATCTAGGCTGTATGGCGGAAGCAGTGCCCAATAATAAGGTGTTGGTAGTTACCTCGAGCCAGACTCTGCGAGCTTTGCTGGAAATGGCAATCGAAGAGCAGGGTATTGAGGCCCAATTTTTCGAAAAAGCCAAGGACGGCCTGGATTATCTCAAAGCCCATACCCCGCGTGCGATTGTGCTAGACGATGCAATAGAGATTGACCCCTTTTCCATTGCTTCCCGCCTGAAAATGAGCCGCCGACTGCGGGAAGTGCCGGTTGTACTCTTCATCGCAGATAATGATGAACGAGCCAAGCTAACTGCCGAGTTTGCCAGGGTGGAGCATGTACTCTCCAAGCCGGTGGACCGCAAGGTTTTCTCCAATATTCTGCGTAATCTGCCACAGCAGCAAGCCAGCGCTTAGATCGGTTCCCACGAATGCCCAGGGTGGGGCCTTGGGCCAGGTTTCTTGCTCTTACAAACCCTCTAATCAATACTGCTAGACTGAAGCACGTGCATAGATTGCTCCAGATTTTGCGGGTGGTGCTGTTTGCGGGGTTCCTGGGAGCGCTGGGGGCAGCAGGGTATGTGTCCTGGTTGCTGCTGCGCGACCTGCCTAGCCTCGAGACCCTCGAGGACTTGCGCTTTACGGCAACCTCGACATTTTTTACCCGCGATGGAATACCCATCGCAGACCTGGCCTCGGTGGAGGATGGGCGGGCCATTGCCCGGCAACTGGTGCGGCTTTCCGAGGTATCGCCAGCGGCAGTGGTGGCGGTGGTGGTCTCGGAGGATCAGCGTTTTTTCAGGCATTACGGCATCGACTTTATCCGGCTGGTGGGGGGCCTGTACTACTCCCTGCGCGGCGACCTGCAGGGCGGTTCCACCATCACCACCCAGGTGGTTAAGAACACCTTGCTGCGCGACCTGGCGCTCGAGCGCCGTGGTATTAGCGGCCTCGAGCGCAAGCTAAAAGAGTTCCCTCTAGCCATCCAGATTGAACGCCGCTACTCCAAAGAAGAAATTTTGGAGATGTACCTCAACGTGGTTCCCTGGGGCGGCAACGCCCAGGGAATCTGGGCGGCGGCCCAGGCCTATTTTGGCAAAGAGCCTTCCGAGCTAAACTTGGCCGAAGGGGCTTACCTGGCGGTTCTGATTCCTGCGCCCAACACCCGCTACCTGGACTACGCCTCGACCCGCCGCCGCATGAATGTTTTGCTGGGCAATATGGTCTCGGAGGGGTGGGTAAGCCAGGCCGAAGCCGACGCAGCCTGGCGCTACAAGCTGGTACCCAAAGGCTGGGAAGTGGCCTACGACGAGAACGGCAACCTGAAAACGGCCAGGCTGGTTGACCCCAGCGTGCGCATTGTGCCCGAGCGGAACGTGCGCCTGGCCCCTTATTTCGTATATGAAGTACAGCGCTACCTTAAAGAAAAAATTGGCGCTGAAAAACTGCGCGACCAGGGGGGGTTGCGAATCATCACTACCCTTGACCTCAAGATGCAGACTGCTGCTGAAAAGGCGGTGGTGGGCCGTCGCCTGCCAGACCAGGCACAGCTAGCCCTGGTGGGCCTCGAGCCCAACTCGGGTGAGGTGCTGGCCATGGTGGGAGCGCGCCCGGGCACCGAGGGGGAGTTTAACCGGGCCACCCAGGCCTGGCGTAGCCCTGGCTCGGCCATTAAGCCATTTACCTATGGTGTGGCTTTAGAGGCTGGCTGGACGCAGGCCACCACCGTGCGCGACTCGCCGGTGGAGTACCGCACACCCAGGGGTGTGTGGCGGCCAAAAAACTTTGATGGCCGCTACCTCGACCGCCCGGTCAGCATCCGGTATGCCCTGGACAGGTCTTTGAACCTGCCTGCCATCCGTACTGCAGAGGCCATTGGGGTGCAGCGCTTAGGTGATAAGCTGCGGGCTGCAGGTTTCCGCCTGACTGGGAATATGGCGGTGCTGGCCAACTCAATTGGCGGGGGCGCCGAGATTACCCCCATGGGCCTGGCGGCGGCTTATGCCAGCTTTGTCAACGGCGGCTACCGGGTCGAGCCACAGCTTGTGCTTAGGGTAGAGGACAGCAATGGCCGCATCATCTTTCAGCCCGAACCTAAAAAAGTCTTGCTCTGGACACCGCAGGTGGCCTATCAAATCTGGGACATGCTCAAAGGTTACGTCTACGATGTACCGCCTGGCTTCCGCTCGAGCCTGGCTTCTGAGGCACGCATTCCTGGGCGTATCGTGGGAGGCAAGACCGGAACCAGCGACGATGCCATCGACCTGTGGTTTGCAGGGGCCACACGGGGCCTGGTGGCTACCCTCTGGATAGGCCGCGACGACCATAAGCCGCAGCGTATGGGTGGTGTGGAGCCGAGCAGCTCGATGGTGAACCCCCCTATATGGCGCGACTTTGTGGAGCAGGCCCTGCGGGGCCGTCCTGCGGGCGATTTCCCGCAGCCTTCTGGGCTGGTTCAGGCCACCTTCGATCTGCTGACCGGCAACATTAGTTCCAGTGGGGTTACAGCGCTTTTCCCTGCCCATCAAGTGCAACGCCTCGAGGCCGCTAGAAGCCAACCCGCCGTGCTCGATACCCTGCCACAACCCACCTATATTGCCCGGCCAGGCCCTGCGGTGGCTACTAGCCGGGTCTACCTGACCATTGCCGTAGACCGTCTGACCAACTGTCTGGCGTCGCCTCAGACCCCTACTGAACGGGTGGCCTGGCTACAGGTGCCGGAAGCTCGTCTTAGCGAATTCCAGTGCAACTGATCGTGGCCCCACAATTACACCGCACCGCGTGCGAAGTAATTTTGAAATCTCGCTGGATTGTTCCCTTGATGCAGCGAGCCTGAGCGATAGCACCAAAGTGAGCTAGAGGGATGCGCCATATGAACCTCGTCCCCCAGAAATTGGGTTTTGTTCGACGCAGCGCCCAGATTTGACTTTTGCTCGAGTTGCCATTATCGTTGTTCGCAGATGGTTTGGTATACCACCACTACCTAAGCGGCAGCTCGCTCGAGTTGCCGCTACCTGCCAGTTGTGGCAGGTTTTTTGTTGAAGAAAGGAGAGTGCTATGAGAATTGGGATTGTAGGGGCTACCGGAGCGGTTGGAAAAGAGTTGTTGAATGTGCTGGAGAAGCGCAACTTCCCGGTTTCGGAGTTGCGGCTCTATGCCTCGGCGCGCTCTGCTGGTCGAAGCCTGCTCTTTCGGGGGAAGGAAATCCCTGTGGAAGTCCTGCCCGAGACCCCCTTGCCGGTAGATGTGGTGCTGGCGAGTGCGGGGGGGGGCATCTCCAAACGCTACGCTCCTATCTGGGCTATGCAATCGGTGGTGATAGATAACTCTTCAGCATTCCGCTACGAACCAGACGTACCGCTGATTGTGCCCGAGATTAACGCACATGCCATGCGCCACCACAAGAACATTATTGCCAACCCCAACTGCACCACGGCCATCCTGCTGATGGCCCTTTATCCGCTACACAAAGCCTTCAAGGCCAGGCGGGTGATCGTGAGCACCTACCAAAGCGCCTCAGGGGCTGGCGCAAGCGGAATGGAGGAGCTGCTTCATGGCACCAAGGAGTTTCTGGCAGGGCATCCAGTTGAACACAAAACCTTTGCCTACCCGTTGCCCTTCAACGTGATCCCACAAATAGATGCCTTCCAGGAAAACGGCTATACCAAAGAAGAAATGAAGGTTTTGTGGGAAACCCAAAAGATAATGGAAGATCCGCAGATCAGGGTCTCCTGCACGGCAGTAAGGGTTCCTACCTTGCGGGTTCATTCCGAGGCCGTAACGGTTGAATTTGAGCATCCGGTCAGTCCTGAAGCCGCTCGAGAGGTGTTGCGTGTGGCCCCTGGGGTAGATCTGGTCGATGATCCGATCGGCAGGCGCTATCCCATGCCACTTACCGCGACGGGCAAGTTCAACGTAGAGGTGGGGCGGATCCGCAAAAGCCTGGCTTTTGATAACGGGCTGGATTTCTTTGTGGCGGGTGACCAGTTGCTCAAAGGGGCTGCTTTAAATGCGGTGCAAATTGCGGAGTTGCTACAAAAGCCGATAACAACCTGAGCCTTCCCAACCCCCTTTGGAGTGGGTTTGACCTGGCTAGCTTTGATTGGTTCTTTTTTGGGGCCCCCGCCTGAAGCGCGGGCAACAGCTCGAAAAACGATGGTGCTCCAACAATCCCTAGCGAAACGATTCAGGCGGGGTTCATATAATACCGGATTCAAAAAGATAATCTTCAAACAAAAAGCGCTAAGAGGCTATCTTTTTGAATCCTAGAGCACACCCCTCGCTGCGCTCGGCGAAGAAAGCGTATCCCTTCGGTCGGGTTAGTTCGTCACCGTTCGGTGACGAACTAACCGAATCTGGTATAAGAGCTGCAGGATCAGCCGTCCGATGGTTTCCTGGTCGAAGCTGAACCCGGCCAGGAACCTTTGGCAGCGGCGGTAGTTGGAGGCGATGTGCACCCAGGGGTTCAATGCTACGGCGATCTGGGCCAGGTTGACACTGCGGACGCGGATCAAGGCCAGCACAAATGCGGCCAGAAAGTCCAGTCGGGCTCGATGCCACTGCAGGTGGGGTCGAAAAACTTCGCTGAGTTCACTATGATGATTCATGGGACTACCTCTTGGCGGGGCAGTCCCTATTTTTATCAGCTCCTACGTGCTTCTGGCAAGTTTTGTCGTGTACCTAGACCCTGGCCATTCATCACAGCAAATGGACCACGCTGGCCCGTATACTTGGCGCGGAGGTTTTTATGCACAAATGGCTCATCTTGTTGGTTTTGTTGCTCAGTCCGGCTTTCGCTCAGAGTGTACAGGTAACTGCCGGTAGCCCTTTTGGCATCAATGCGGGTGTGCGCTTTCCGCTGGTGCCTTTCCTGGTGGATGGGCGGGTTTATGGCGGCGCCAACCTCTTGACCGGTGGCCCTGCTTCGCTGGGCGGTGGTGCGGATGTGCTGGTTTCGGTACCCCTGACCGACCTTTACGCCGGGGCGGGCCTGTTTTATGCCACTGGAACCACTGTCTCGCTCGTTGCGCAGGGTTCCAGCAGCGGGGGCCTGGGGGCCCGGGGGGTTGTTGGAACCTATCTGAACGTGGGCTTGCCGCTCATTGGTTTTTTCGTTGAGGTACACCCCATGCTGTTCTTTGGAGGCTCGAGCACCTTTGGTTTGGGTGCGGCTGTGGGTGCGAACATCGGCTTCTAGCTTCTAGAATACTGAATATCAACCTGGGGGCTGTTAAAAACCCCGGGTTTTCTTGCTTGCAAGGGCAAAGTCCTATACGCGGATATTGACTCTTGCGCCACTTTCAAACAAATGTATTGCGTCGATAAAGCGCACTACTTTGGTCTGATACCCCATCACGATGGAGTGGGTGCGGGCTCCGCCACCAAAGTAGCGTACCCCCTCGAGCAACTCCCCGTGGGTAATGCCGGTGGCAGCAAACACAATTTGGCGGCCAGGGGCAAGGTCATTGGTGTGGTAGACTTTCTTTTCGTCTACGCCCATCGCGTGCAGCCGCTGAAGTTCGGCCTCGTTGCTGGGCAAAAAACGGCCTTGAATTTCACCGCCCATGCACTTCAGAGCGGCCGCAGCCAGCACCCCTTCGGGTGCGCCACCGCTGCCCATCATCACGTGAGCGCCGGTTCCTCGAATGGCAACCGACACGGCAGCTACCACGTCGCCGTCGGTGATGAGCTTGACCCTTGCGCCAGCTTCGCGTACCTCGCGGATAAGCTGCTCATGTCGCGGGCGATCCAGGATGACCACTACCAGGTCTTCTACTTTGCGCTGGAGGGCATCGGCAACGATGCGCAGGTTGGCCTCAACCGGAAAATCCAGGCTCACCTTGCCGGCGGCCGGAGGGCCCACCACCAGTTTTTGCATGTACATATCGGGCGCGCCCACCAGGCCACCCTTTTCGCTAATAGCGATGACCGTGATGGCGTTGGGGAGCCCTTTGGCAGTAATGTTAGTGCCTTCTACAGGGTCTACTGCGATATCCACCTCGGGGCCCCCACGGCCGAGAACCTCTCCAATGTAGAGCATGGGGGCCTCGTCCATTTCCCCCTCCCCAATCACTACCCGACCAACGATGGGTAGCTCAGAGAGTACCCGACGCATAGCGTCGGTTCCAACAGCGTCTACTTCGTCTTTTTTACCCATTCCAGCTAATCGGCTGGCTGCTAGCGCGGCCTGTTCAGTAACACGGGCGACCTCGAGCACCAGCAAGCGCTCAATATCCATGTCGGAGTCAAATCGCATGCTTTAAGCTTACCAAGGTCGGTAGGGATTATGGCCTTGGTAGCATTTCCAAACAGTATGCTTCTAAGGTTTGTGTCTTCCCCACAGGGTATGGGCCAGGTCAGTAGGGCTAACACCTTGTTCGGCCAACAGAAACAACAAATGAAACAGTAGATCCGAAGCCTCCCAAACCAGCTCCTCGCGGCTTTGGTTTTTAGCAGCAATGATGACCTCGCCCGCTTCCTCACCAATTTTCTTGAGTATTCGATCCAGGCCAGCCTGGTGCATCTTGGCCACGTAAGAGCCTTCCGGCAGCGTAGCAATCCGCTGTTCGATGGTCTGATAAACCTTTTCCAACACTTCACCCAACGAGGGCTCGTTAGAACCGGATAGAGGCTGATGAAAGCAGCTCTCGGCCCCGGTGTGGCAGGCTGGGCCATGTGGGATGACTTTGTACAGCACAGCGTCCTGGTCGCAGTCTAGTAGCACCTCGAGCACCTCCTGGGTATGGCCCGAGGTCAGGCCCTTGACCCAAAGCTCACCCCGGCTGCGGCTAAAAAAAGTGCTCTGGCGGGTTTGTAGGGTCTGCTTTAGGGCCTCGAGGTTGGCGTAGGCCAGGGTTAATACCTGTCCCGTGCGTGCGTCCTGCACAATAACTGGAACCAGGCTGCTGGCATCAAAACGAACATTGGCGAGATCCATAAACTACCCGAGGCCCATTCTGGGCGAGGGAACCCTAGATTGCAACCTGCACGAACACACCATCATGCCCAGGGCAGGGGAGATTCAATGCGCACGGGGATGCCTTGTTGTGCCAGATAGGACTTGAGTTCTGGAATGGGAATCTCGCCAAAGTGAAAAACGCTGGCGGCTAGGGCTGCATCGGCAACGCCATCCTGCAAAACTTCTGCAAAGTGTTCCATGCTACCCGCCCCGCCCGAGGCAATCACCGGAATTCCCACCACCTGCGAGACCGCCCGGCACAAAGCCACTTCGAACCCCGCTTTGGTTCCGTCGGCGTCCATGCTGGTAAGCAAGATTTCGCCTGCGCCCAGAGCTGCCCCCTGCTCGGCCCACTTCAGCGCATCGAGTCCCGTGGGCGTGCGGCCTCCAGCCACATACACTTCCCAGGAGGCCCCTCTTCGCCGGGCATCAATGGCCAGCACCACGGCCTGGTTGCCAAAGTGATCGGAAAGCTCCTGGATTAGCTCAGGCCGCTTGACGGCCGCCGAATTGACTGACACTTTATCGGCTCCGGCCAGCAGCAAGGCCCGGGCGTCCTCGAGGCTGCGCACACCCCCGCCTACCGTAAAGGGAATAAATACCTGCTCGGCCACCTGGGTGGCAATCTCCAGCAGGATGCCCCGCTCTTCGTGGGTGGCGCTGATGTCTAGAAAAACCAGTTCATCGGCCCCGGCCAGGTTGTAGGCTTTGGCCGCCTCTACGGGGTCACCCGCATCACGCAGGTTTACAAAGTTAATACCCTTGACCACCCGCCCCTGGTGGACATCGAGACAGGGGATGATGCGTTTAGCCAACACAAAGACGATTCTCGGAGATGGCCGCTCAAAGTGCAAGGGCATCTGAAGGGGGGGCGTAGGCGGCTTGTTCTGTGATTATTCGCGTGACAGAAGGCTCAGCACTTCGATATGGTGGGTAAAGGGGTAAAAGTCGTAGGGGCGTACAAAGCGCAGGCGGTACCCCCCCTGCACAAGCCGACCGAGGTCTCGAGCCCAGGTGGCCGGGTCGCAGGCAATGTACAGGATTTGCCGGGGCTTTTCTTGCAGCAGGCTGGCCAGCACTTCGGGTGCCAGGCCCGAACGGGGCGGGTCTACCATCACCAGATCGGCGGGCAGGTGCCTGGCGAGAACCCTGGCGTCGTCCTGCTTGAAAACCAGGTTCTGCACCCCCAGCCTGTCCCGATCGGCCTCCCCCCGCCTGACCGCACTGCGGTTGATCTCAATGGCCACCATCTCGCTAAAAAGTGGGGCCAGGTGCAGGCTCAATACGCCGCTGCCGGCATAAAGCTCCACGGCTTTGTGCCCTGGCTCCACCACTGAAGCGGCCTCCTGAAACATCAGTCCGGCGGCTTTGGGGTTGACCTGTGCGAAGCTCTGCACATTGACCGTAGAGAGCACGCCGCCAAAGTCCTCGAGCAGATGGGTGGCCCCGGCCAGGTGTCGAACCTGGCCCCGGAAGCGGCCCTTGGGGCTAGACTCACCCCAGACCACGCCGGCAATGCCCTCTTGCACCAGGGCCTGGGCGGTTTTTTTGAAATACCGGGCGGTCCCCCCAATGAACCCCACCTGCACCTTTTGCTCGTAGATTGAGCCCCTGAGCACCACCTCCTCGAGGTTGGCGAGCGGCCAGTTGCTGAGGAGTTCGAAGGCTGGCTGAAGTGGTGTGGCGATGAGGGGGTCGTGCAGGATGCGCGCCAGTTCGTTGCTCTGGGGCAGGCGGTAGGCCAGGCCGCCCAGGGGGTGCAGGGCATACTGGGCTGCGGTGCGGTAGTAGAGGCCAGGCTGGCCATAGCTGGGGGAGGGCGCTATGGGGGCCACCTCGAAGTTTAGCTTGGCGATGCGCTCAAGCGACTCCTGCACAAAGATCTGCTTGATCGGCAGCTGGGCCTGGTATTCCAGGGGTAGGTCGGCGGAGGGCGGCAGGGGCCCCTGGTAGCGCGCAGGGTGGGGTTTTAAGACCTGGGTAACCCAACCCTCGAGGTGGTTCTTACGGGCTGTGAGCTCTGCTTCAACCACTTCGCCGGGCAGTCCTCCACGCACCAGGGCAGTTCCTTGAGGGGTTCGTGCAAGACCCATTCCACCCACAACCACTTTTTCAATTTCAATCCGTGCCACACCTCACCATACCCTACCTGAGGCAGGTTGGTTGTGGAGGTTGACGTGGCGCCGACGGTGAGGAATAATCAACCCGGTTAGCTTAAGGAGGAGAGAAATGAAAAAGATGCCGTTGCTATTGGCTGCGCTTGCACTAGCAGGCTCCGCCCTTGCTCAAACTTTTGTGACCATCGGTTCGGGTGGCACCACCGGGGTTTATTTCCCCGTCGCTACCGGCATTGCCAAGCTGGTGAACGACGCCAACATTGGGGTGCGGGCCAACGCCCGCTCCACCGGCGGGTCGGTCTTCAATATCAACGCCATTGCCTCGGGCGAGCTTCAGATGGGCCTGGCCCAAAACGACATTGCCTATTATGCCTACAACGGTACGGGCATTCCCGCCTTCGACGGCAAGCCGGTGAAGAACATCCGGGCGGTGGGCATCCTCTACCCCGAAGTGGTGCATGTGGTGGCCCGTGCTGGGGCTGGCATCAACACCATTTCCGACCTCAAGGGCAAGCGGGTGGTGATTGGCGATGTGGGTTCCGGAACCGAACAAAACGCACGCCAGGTGCTCGAGGCCTACGGACTGGGCCTTGGCGACCTGCGCGAGGCCATCCGGGTCAACCCCAACAACGCCTTAGCCCTCATGCAGGATGGTCGGGCCGATGCCTTCTTTTTTACCGGGGGCCTGGGGGCGGCGGTGGTGAGCCAGGCGGCCCAAACCATCCGCATCCAGTTGGTTGAAGTAGAGTACCGCCGGGTGCAGGAGCTGGCCAAGAAGTACCCCTTCTACCGAGCTTTCAACATCGACGGCGGGATTTATCGGGGCGTGGATGTAACCACCCCTTCAGTGGCGGTGCTTTCGATGTGGCTCGCTGCTGAGAGCTTAAGCGCTGATGTGGTTTACAACATGATGAAGGCAACCTTCGATAACCCCGAGTTTAAGTCCATCCACCCCAACCTGCAGCGTTTCTTCAACGTCAACTCGGCGGCCCGCAACCTTCCGATTCCGCTGCATCCCGGTGCTGAGCGCTACTATCGCGAAAAGCGCATCATACGCTAGGCACTTCTGGACACCAGGGCCGACCCTCGAGTCGGCCTTCCTTTTTGCTGGTAGAGGCGAGCAAAAAATGGACGCAAATGGCCTTTGGGTGTAAAACTATGCAAGCTCTGAGGTTTTCTGAGGCATCTTTGATGCGTCCCCGGAAACTGCATGACCGACTGTGCAGCTTGCTGAAAGGTCCAGAAGCCTCATAAACCGGTGGGGTGCAGTTAAATCGCACGAAGGGGATAACGCGCAGGAGGTGGTGAATGCATAAAGATAAGCCGGAGGCTAAAGCGACAGATCTGGTTGAAGAGGTAGAGCTGGGGGGTCGAAAACCCAGCGACTGGTCACGCTGGCTCATTCTGGGGCTGGCGGTAGGGTGGAGCGTGTTTCAGGTCTGGGCTACCTGGATAGGTTCGCTGGATCAGCTGTTTTTCCGGGCAGCCCACCTGGCCTTTGCTTTTGCCCTGGTATTTTTGGTATACCCCTTTAATCGCCGCAGCCGCCGCGACCGGATTCCGCTGTTCGACTGGGTTCTGGGAATTACCGCAACCCTCTCGGCGGGCTATGTAATGTGGCAGTACAAAGAGATGATCGAGATCCGGGGTGGGCTGGCCAACCAGACCGACCTGATTGTTGGTAGCGTGACCATTTTGATGCTGCTGCTGGCCGGTTGGCGCGCTTTGGGGCCAGCCATGCCCATCATCTCCCTGGTGTTTATGCTGTTTGCCCTCACCGGGCCACAGGGCATGTTTCAGTGGCAGCTGCCAGGGGCCCTGGGCCAGCTGCACGCCGGGGTGCAGTGGCGCTCCCTGGTCAGCCAGCTGTTCATGAACGCTTCGGATAGCATCTGGGGAACCCCCATTGGGGTAGCGGCCCGCACGGTATTTGTGTTCGTGCTGTTTGGGGCCATCCTCGAGCGGGCCGGGGCGGGAAAATGGTTCACCGACCTGGCCTTTAGCCTGTTGGGGGGGGTGCGTGGGGGGCCGGCCAAGGCTTCCATCGTTTCCTCGGCGCTCACCGGGGTGGTCTCGGGCTCCTCGATTTCCAACGTGGTTACTAGTGGAACCTTTACCATTCCGGCCATGCGCCGGGCAGGCTATTCTGCCGAGAAGGCGGGCGCAGTCGAGGTGGCGGCCAGCTCCAATGGGCAGTTGATGCCCCCGGTGATGGGGGCGGCGGCCTTTATCATGGCCGATTTTTTGGGGGTACCCTACTCGGCCCTGGTTTTGATGGCCATCGTGCCCGCATTGCTGGCTTATACCACCCTGTTTATTCTGGTAGACCTCGAGGCCGTCAAACTTGGCCTGAAGGGGTTGCCCAGGGCCGAGCTGCCCAGGTTCTGGCCCACCTTGCGGGCCGGTTTGCACTATGTATTTCCCCTGGCCTACCTGCTGTATGCCCTGCTCATCATCGAGCTATCACCCGAACGGGCAGCCCTCAATACCATTTTTCTGATGATTGGGGTTGCACTGCTGCAAGAGCTTTACCTTGCTACACGCTCGGGGCGGGGGATAGGCAGCGGATTGCGCTCGTTTGCCCAGATTGTAATCGAGGGTTTTGCCAATGGGGCCCGCAACATGGTGGGTATTGCCATTGCAACCGCTTTGGCTGGCATCATTATTGCGGTAGTGCTGATCACCAACATTGGCTTTGGCCTTACCGACCTGCTCCAGACCATTTCTGGAGGCAACTTATTGGTTGCCCTGTTGCTGGCACAGCTGATCAGCCTGGTTTTGGGAATGGGCCTCCCCACCACCGCCAATTATGTGGTGATGGCCAGCCTGGTGGTGCCGGTGATTACCAAGATTGCCTCACAAAGCGGTATAGACTACGGCACGCTCACCTTTTCGGGCCAGGAAGTGCCCATTTTGAAAATTGTGGCCCATATGTTTGCCTTTTACTTTGGCATTATGGCCGACTCCACCCCGCCCGTGGCGCTGGCGGCCTATGCGGCTTCGGCCATTGCCAAAGGCGACCCTTTCAAGACGGGTGTCCAGGGCTTTATCTACGAATTGCGAACGGCCTTGCTGGCCTACATGGTCTTCTTCAACCCCGGCCTGCTCTTGATTGGGGTGGGTGGTGCGCTCGAGGGCGGGCGCATCATCGGGACGGCCCTGGTAGGCCTTACGGCCTTCTCGGCGGCCACACTGGGGTACTTGCTGGGCAACGCCAACTGGCTTCAGCGCTTGCTCTATCTGGCTGCAGCCTTCCTGCTAATGCCCAACAACCCCAACAGCGAAATCATTGGGCTTGGGGTGATGGCCTTAACCCTGGGCTGGCAGTGGTGGATCCGTCGTGCGATTGCCTGATCCAGGGCTCTGTCGTACATGAAGCTCTACTGGATAGAACTGTTGGATAGCCAGGTACCCCTAGCCTTGCGGCGGCGCGGCTTGCTGCAGCTGAGTGGGCTGGCCCTGGTGGTTCAGTTGTTCCACCTGGGTCTGGCCTGGCTGGCCTTGCCGGAAATGGCCGGATTGCCGCTGTGGTTGGTCTGGGCTGTGAGCAGTTTTTTTGCCTTGCTGCTGCTGGTTATCGGGGTGCTTTATTTTCGCCCAGAAGTCCGCAAGCCCCGGCTCGAGCCCGCAAGAAAGGCTTTTTTGAGCGCACTCTGGCTTGGGGTGGCCTGTCTGGCTGCGATATTCGCAGCGCGGATGGGCTTTGATTTAGGAGTGGCGTTGTTTTTGGCTCTGGGACTGGTGGGATATGGGGCTGCCTTTGGAGACCTGTGGTTTGGGCTGAATAAAGCGTGACCACCAGGGTTTGCTGGCAGGGGCGGGCTTTGCCAGCAATTGTCTAATTTTGGGCAGGGCTTCTTCGGCCCGCTTTCGACCCAGTTCGTAGGCCAGCTGGGCCTTGGTGTAATCGAAGGTTTCGATGGGGGGGTCGGCCTCCAGCGCAATCACCAGGTCGGCCTGAGAAAGCGCCATGCTCAAGAGTCGGCGGCGCGAAGCCTCACCCGCCTGGAGGGCCGCTTCCAGTGCGCTTTTGGGCTCGCTGGGCACCGTCCGATTGGATATGTCCACGGCCACCACTGGCCCCGCTTGCAGGGCTTTGGCAGCGGTAACCGGTACTTTTTCGGCCACATCACCATCTACCAAAAGCCTTCCGTGCCACTGTACCGGAGGGAAAATGCTGGGTACTGCGCTGCTGGCAGCCAGGGCCTCGGCAACAGGCCCAGCCCGCAGCATAATGAGCTCTCCGGTGTTGAAGTCGCAGGCCTGGATCACCAGGGGAATCGGGCTCTCTTCGATGCGGCGCTTGCCAAACAAAGCACTGTAGCCCTGGCGAATCTTGATGCCTTCGGCCAGGTAGGGCCGCCGCACAAAATCGACCAGACGGCTTACCTGGTGCAGGGCACCATTTTTTTGCAGGCGCTCGAGCTCGGGCTCTTTGAGCCACTCACTCAGCTCACTGTGGTGCACGGAAATACCAAAGGCGTATAAAGCAGCTGCCAGCGCACCAGCAGAACTGCCGGCCAGCCCGGCAATAGGAATGTTGGCCTCGGTTAGCACATCGAGCAGTGCTGTGTGTGCGCTGCCCCGTACACCACCACCTCCCAGTGCCAGCACGATGCCATTCATGACTGCCATGCTAGCAGAAAATTTGAACCAGGTGCAGTGATTTTGATTAAGCTTTAGATAAAAAGCTTGAGCAGTATGCACCAAACTCGAGAGCCGGGCTTGGCGGCTTTTGGGCTGCTGATAAGAAAGGTTTTTGATCTACGCTTTTTGCATGGGCTCCCACCTGAAGCTGCGCCAAGAGCTGCCCATGCATCGGGTGGTTTTTGACCTGCCCTAAACAGACAGCTTTAGAACCCCAGTATGTAAGGACGAAGCCGAGCCCAGCCCGACATTAGAAAATTGTCATGTGGGGATGAGGAATAAAGCGGTAGCATAGGAAATATGGTTCCAGAGCTAGCAAAAGTACCGGGTGTGTTGGGGCAGATTTCACGGCGGCGTCTTTATGATGTGATGGGGCTGGAGGGGCGGGCGTGGCCGAAGCCGGTGGCCCCGCCCTCGTTTAGCCAGGCTTTGCGTTTGCCCGGCCTATCGCTGATCGCCGAAGTCAAACGCAAGAGCCCCTCACAGGGCGAGATTGCCCTGCAGCTCGAGGCTGCCGAGGTAGCCCGGGCCTATGTGGCGGGTGGTGCTCGAGCCATCAGCGTGCTGACCGAACCGCACTACTTTGCCGGCTCGGATCAGGACCTGCAGGAGGTGCGCGCGGCAGTGGAGGTGCCCATTCTGCGAAAGGATTTCACCGTGCACCCGGTTCAGATTGCCGAGTCCAGGGCCCTGGGGGCCTCGGCGGTGCTGCTGATTGTGGCGGCGCTGGGACGCCTGACCGGGTCTTATCTGCAGCTGGCCCAGCAGGAGGGCCTGGACGCACTGGTGGAGGTGCACGACGAAACCGAGCTCGAGCTCGCCCTATCGGCGGGGGCCTCGATTATTGGCGTCAACAACCGCAACCTGACCGATTTGAGCATAGACCGCAGCACCGCGCCGCGCCTGGGGCGCCTGGCTCGTGCGGCGGGGTTCAGGGGGTTGCTGGTTGCGGAGTCGGGCTACAGCGATGCAGCGCAGCTGGCCGAGCTGGAGGGGCTTTTTGACGCCGTGCTGATAGGAACCAGCCTAGCCCGCAGCAACAACTGGCAGATGGCGGCGGCCCAGATGAACCGCCCATAACAGCCCCACCAGGCTAGACTAGGGATATACCGTGCCGGCAAAGCCCAGGGCCGCAGTGGACAAAACACCGGGCTCGATGGCAGCCAAAATACAGATTTTTTTGGCCTGGCCGCAGGAGCAGTAGGCGAAAATATCGAGAGGTATTGCATGGCCCTCTATCTCAGCTTGCTTGGCCCGCCCCAGCTCTGGCAGGACGGCAAGCTGGTCATGGTGCTGCCCCGCAAAGCTGTGGCCATGGCAGCTTTTTTGGCCGTGATGGGCCATTCGGTCGAGCGGGGCCGTCTGGCCGATATGCTGTGGGACGGCGACGAGGCGGCAGTTCGCAGAAACTTGCGCCAGGAACTATTCCGTCTGAAGAATACTCCCTGGGAGCAGGTATTTATACAGACGCCCACAAGCATTGGACTGGGGCCAGTGCAAACCGACCTCGAGGCCTTTCTGGCCCGCATGGCCAAAGGGGCTTGGTCCGAGGCTGCGGCCCTATGGCGGGGAGGGTTTTTAGCAGAAGTGGAGCCCAGGGCCTCGGAAAGCTACCTGGACTGGCTGATTCCCGAGCGTGAACGCTGGGCTGCCCTCTACCGCGAGGCCCTGCTAGGGCTGGCCCGGAGCTTCGAGGCGGCGGCCAACTACCCGGAGGCCCTAAAGGTATACACGCGGATTCTGGGCGAGGATCCCCTTCAGGAACCCGAGCAAATGGCCGTGATGCGGCTGTACTTGCAGATGGGTGACCGGGGGGCGGCCCTGCGCCAGTTTGAGCAGTTCGGGGTTTTGCTAAGGGAGCAACTCGGCCTGGATATGAGCCCAGAAATGCAGGCCTTTGGCGCACAGCTGCGGGCAGGTCGGCCTATCCCAAGCCAGCAAGGCAGGGGTTTGGCCCTGGGCGAGCCGCCCCTGGTGGGCCGCGATGAGGCCATGTTGTGGCTCGAGGCCAGTTGCGGCCAGGGGCTGTTGCTGCTGCTGGGTGAAGCGGGGGTGGGTAAAACCCGCCTGGCCCTGGAGTACGCCAAGCGTCGGGTGGGCGCGGGGCCAGCCGAACTACTTCGCATTCGCCAGCGCGAGAGCGGCCAGGAGATCGGGTTTAGCGCAATTCTGGAAGTCTTGCGCCAGGCTTACGAAGAACAAAAACTGACCCAGCTGGAGTCGCCCTGGCGGGAAGAGCTGGCCCAGCTTCTGCCCGAACTGGGTTTCCCACCTACCAACTCACATAAGACCCGCTTTTTTGAAGCCCTCTGCCGAGGGCTTCAAGCCATTGTCCGCCCGGGTGGGGTGGTGCTGTGGGACGATCTGCACTGGCTGGACTGGGCGAGTTTGGAGTTTTTGCCTTACCTGGTACGCCGGGCGGGGGCGCTGGGTATTGTTGTGCTTGGCACCTCGAGGCCTGAAGCGCTTCAGAAGAACCTGCCCGTGCGGCGTGCGCTGCACGAGCTGGCCCAGGAGGGGTACATACAGCAACGGTTGCTCGAGCCCATCGAGCTGCCCGCACTGGTACAGCTACTGCGCCAGATGTCGGGCCAGCACGAGGGGGGCGAACGTTTCGCTGAGCACCTGTATCGGGCTACCGAGGGCAACATGTTTTATGTCCTCGAGACCCTGCGCTATCTTTTCGACCAGGGCTTGTTGCGGGCCGAGGGCGGGGCCTGGCACACCCCTTTCGACAGCTTTACCGAGGATTACCGCGAACTGCCATTGCCCCCCAGCGTGCGTGATGCGCTGCTGGAGCGTTTGCAGCGTATTGGCGAGGACGCCCTGCTCATCGTACAGGCCTTTGCTCTGGCCGATTTTCCCTTATCCCCAGAGCTGGTGGCCTGCCTGCTGCGTCAGCTCGAGGCCTCCATCACCCGGCTGGAAAGCCTGACCCAGGGGGGTTTTCTGCGTCTGGGTTCCACCGGCTATAGCCTGCGCCATGAGCTGGTGCGACAGACCGTGCTGGCCGAGATGACTGAGTCGCGAAAGCGCTGGTTGCACGCCCGGATTGCCGATGCCCTGCGAGAGGTGTCCGGCCCCCTACCCCTGCTGGCAGCGCATCTCGAGGCTGCCGGCCAGCGCGCGGAGGCTTATGTGGCTCACCTGATGGCAGCGCGCGGCCTTCGTCGGGGGCCACTGGCCCGGCAAGCCCTGGAACACTACCAGCGGGCTCAGGTACTGTGCCCACCCCTGGAACCCGAGCTCGAGCGGTTTCGCATGTTGATTGAAGCAGCCGAAACCCGGGTCTCGTTGGGGCAGATGCAAATTCCTGAGCGCCGGGAAATAGCCCGGCTGGCCGAACAGCTGGGCGACCACGAGCGCTTTCGTGTTTTGTTGCTTAACACCGATGCCGCGCTGGCCTCTGGCCAGGTGGCCGAGGGTATCGAGGCAGCATACGAAGCTATGCGCCTGGCCCAGACCCCCTGGCAGCGTGGCCATGCCCAGTTTAAGCTGGCCTGGCTGGAGTACCGCGGTGGCGACCCCGATGTGCAGCTCGAGCCCTTGCTGGCGGCCATCCGGGCTTTCCACGATATTGGCGACCAGGTCATGGAAGCCCTGGCCTTGCGCAATTTGTCGGGCTACTGGTTTCGCCTGGGCGACCTGGAAAAGTTCGACCAGGTTTATGCCCAGGCGTTTATGCTGGCTGTCCAACTGCGCGATGACCTGCTGCTGCGACGTTTGCGGGCCGATAAGCTGGTGGTGGACTGGGTTAAGGGTGACTATGCCGCCAGCCTTCGGGTGGCCGAGCTGCTGTATCAGGAAGCCCGCGAGCGGGGCGACTGGTGGGCGGTGTGGGATGCCTTGCAGGGTTTGCTGCTCAATGCTGCCGTATTTGGCCTGGAACCCGAGCTCGAGGCCACCGTCCAGCAGGCCATGCTCGAGGCCGCCGAGGTGGGAGCCTGGCGCGACCTGGCCCTGCTGCGTTCCGACTACGGCAATGCTTTGATGGTCGCGGGCCGTCTGGAGGACGCCAAGCGCGAACTCGAGGCCACCCTGCACAATCTGCGTGAGATGGGTGAGCGTGCCCGCCTGGGCCATGTGCTGTTCAACCTGGGCTTTACCCTGCTCGAGCTGGGCGATCTCGAGTACAGCCAGCTAACCCTCGAGGAATCGGTGCGGCTTTGGCGCAATCGCAAGGAATACCGCCACACCGCCCGCTCGCTGGCGGCCCTGGCCCTGAACCACCTGCGGGCGGGCAAACGCAAGGAAGCCCAGCAAATCTCTGCAGAAGCTTTCGAACTGCGGGCTTCGTGGGCGCTGGGCATCTACGACCTTCCCCTGGTGCTCTACATCCGGGCACGGGCCCTGGGAGACCCCCAGGGCAGTGCCTACCTGCGCGAAACCCAGCAACTGCTGCACAATCTGGCCCAGCAGCTACCGCCCCCCCTTGCCGAGCGGCTTCTGAAGAACCGCTATGTGGCCTGGGCTTTGAGTAAAACAGCAGGTGTCTGACTCGAGTCTTCACATATCAAACCAGTGACCTGGCTTCTGAACCGCCGACAGGCTGTGGCCGGTATGCGTGAATGGCTCGAGTTCAGCTTGTGTAACGCCAATATAACGCCGACACTGCTAGCCTCTTGCTGGCTACAACCCGAAACCCAACATTCGGTTGAGCACGGAGGTTTGTATGAAACGTCTATTGTGGCTCCTGAGCACGGGTCTGATTCCATTGCTAACGGCTTGTCCTGGTGGAGGTGGAACCTCGCCCGCCCTAACGGTTTCCCCCACCACAGCTACGCTAACTGCTGGGACGGGAAACCAGGTCTTTAATGCGACTCTAAGCAATGCAACCGGCACCATCAACTGGGCGCTCAGTCCGAATGTGGGCACACTCTCGGCAACCACAGGTGCCTCAGTAACCTACACGCCCCCAGCTACGGTAACCAGCTCCACCACAGTGCAGCTCACTGCAACCTCGGGCTCGCTAACGGCCACTGCGAGCATAACAGTCAATCCGCCGGCTAACATCAATGTTTCTGGTACGGTAATCGGTATCAATCTGCAACCGGTTGCCAGTGCGCCGGTGGTCATTACTTCTGGCGGCACCAATTTCAGCACTACCACCAATGCCAGCGGCGTGTTTAGTGTAAGTGGTGTAACAACTCCATACGACGCAACTGTGGTTACTGGGAACCAGTCGCTTATTTACAAAGGTTTGACCCGCACCGATCCAACCCTGGTGTTTTTAGGGGTTTCTCCAGGTGTTTCCCGATCGGCCTCTCTGAGCGGGACTGTCCTGGGAGGTGCGGGCTTCCCTCAACCGGCAAACCACCTGACTCGAGTTGCTTTTGGATCGCCCGAGGCATTGGACAATGCAACGGCCAACACCACTACCGGAGCCTACAACATGGGTACGATCAGCTGGTTTGGTCCCACCACCACTACCGGAAATATCCATGCGCTTCAATGGTTGTTTGATGGTACGAACCTTCCCACCGACTACAAAGGGTATGGGGAGAAGCTGGGTGTGGCGCTCTCGGATGGCGGAGCGTTTGCTAGTCAGAATGTAACCATGTCTGGGGTAAGCGAAGCCACGATATCGGGTTCAGTCACTCTTCCGGCTGGTTACACCCTCGCAAACAAGCGCATGTCCGTGGGCTTTGCAGACCGCTCGCTTATCAATGTGCTTAGCGACTCTGGTGCAAGTGTCAGCTTTGCCTACACCACGCCCAATATCACCGGTGCTACCATACAAATGCAAGTTACGGCAAATAATGCCACAGGAACCAGCGTAATCACAACCAAACCCGGTCTTGCGATCAATGCTACCAGTGTTTCGATTCCCCTGCCTGCAGGCTCGGAGCTTAGCCTGCCGCCAAACGCCGCTACCGGCGTCAGTAACAGCACCACCTTTTCGTATACACCCTTCTCAGGCGGTGTGCATTTCGTGGTGTTTAATGGTCCAGGAGCCAGCCCCGATTATGTCGTGGTAACTACTGCCAGCAGCACCACCATTCCCAATCTCAGCTCGGTTGGGCTTGGGTTGCCTGCATCCACGGTCTATTCCTGGAGCGTTGTGGGGGCTGCACCATTCGCAACTGTAGACGCTGCTGCGGGGCCTGGGGGTTGGCTGGCTGTCTTTTTAGGCACTGCTGAAGGCAGTCGGACTCAATCTACAAGCCGCACATTTACCACCGCACCCTAGAGCGGTCTTTGCTAAAGGTTGTCCAGCCATCAAGGCCGGGGAACTCCCCGGCCTTTTGCTACAGTTCAGCTAGAACCGGCTGGCTACCCTGTCCCAGTTGATGACGTTCCAGATGGCGGCCAGGTAGTCCGGGCGGCGGTTCTGGTATTTGAGGTAGTAGGCGTGCTCCCACACATCAATGCCCAGCAGCGGGGTGTGGCCTTCCATGAGGGGAGAGTCCTGGTTGGCGGTGCTGTAGACCAAAAGCTTGCCCGAGGCATCCTTCACCAGCCAGCTCCAGCCCGAACCAAAACGGGTCAGGCCGGCCTGGGTCATCTTGGCCTTGAGCTCATCAAAGGAGCCAAAGGTGGCGGCGATGGCTTCGGCCAGCTTGCCGCTGGGTTCTTTGGCGCCACCGGGGGCCAGGATGTCCCAGAACAGGGTGTGGTTGTGGTGGCCGCCGCCGTTGTTGCGTACGGCGGTGCGGATGTCTTCGGGTACTTGGGCGATTTTGGTAAGCAGGTCCTCGAGGCTCCAGCCATGCAGCTCGGGGTGTTTCTCCAGGGCCGCATTGAGGTTATTCACGTAGGCGGCGTGGTGCTTGCCATGGTGGATTTCCATGGTCTGGGCGTCAATGTAAGGCTCGAGGGCATCTTTGGGATAACCGAGGTCGGGTAGTTTGAACGGATAACTCATAGTTGAACCTCCCAGGTGTACTCTACGCCCCAAAGTCTAATACATGCTGTGATTGAGTTTGCAAATTGGCCTTGCGGCCTTTACCGGATGGCCCCAAGGCCATGTCTGCTCACATAGACGGGCTGCTAAAAAACACAGACCTACACACCTGTGATGGACTAGTTGTGTGTCATCTCGAGCGGCACCACCCACTTGTCGAACTCTTCCTCGGTCAGGTAGCCCAACGCCAAGGCGGCTTCTTTAAGGCTGGTACCTTCTTTGTGGGCCTTCTTGGCAATGGCTGCGGCCTTATCGTAGCCAATATGACGGTTGAGGGCAGTAACCAGCATCAGGTTTTTCTCGAGGTTCTCCCGGATGCGCGGCAGGTTGGGTTCGATCCCTACGGCGCAGTGGTCGTTGAAAGATGAACAGGCATCGCCTAAGAGCTGGATGCTGGTCAGGACGTTGTAAACCATCACCGGCTTGAACACGTTAAGCTGAAAGTTGCCCTGGCTGCCTGCAAAAGCCACTGCTGTGTCGTTGCCAAAAACCTGCACACAGACCATGGTCATGGCCTCACTCTGGGTGGGGTTGACTTTTCCCGGCATGATGGAGCTGCCGGGTTCGTTTTCGGGGATGATAATCTCCCCAATTCCGTTGCGGGGGCCAGAGGCCAGCCAGTGCACGTCGTTGGCCATCTTCATCAAGGCCCCGGCCAGGGTGCGTAGGGCAGCACTGGTGGTGACCAGGGCATCGTGGGCCGAGAGGGCGGCAAACTTGTTCTTGGCCGAAACAAAAGGGAAGCCCGTTTCCCTAGCAAAGTAGGAAGCAGCCAGGTCGCCAAACTTGGGGTGGGCGTTGAGCCCGGTGCCCACAGCCGTCCCGCCGATGGCCAACTCGTACAGGCCTTGCTCGGCGTGGCGAACCTCGCCCAGGCAGTAATCAATCTGGGCTACCCAGCTCCCAATTTCTTGTCCCAGGGTGATGGGGGTGGCGTCTTGCAGGTGGGTGCGCCCCACTTTTACCACGTCTTTGAAGGCCTCGGCCTTGGCGGCCAGAGTGTCGCGGAGCTTCTGCACATTGGGGTAAAGGTGGCGGTGTAGCTCCTCCACCACGGCGATGTGCATGGCTGTGGGGAAGGTGTCGTTGGAGGACTGACCACGGTTAACATCGTCGTTGGGGTGAATGGGTTTTTTGGAACCCAGCACGCCACCGGCCAGCTCGATGGCCCGGTTGGCAATAACTTCGTTGGCGTTCATGTTGGTCTGGGTACCCGAGCCGGTCTGGAAGACCACCAGCGGGAAGTGATCGTCAAGCTTACCCGCGATCACCTCGTCGGCGGCCCGCACAATCAGGTCGGCCTTGTCGCGGGGTAGTTCGCCCAGATCGGCATTGGCCAGGGCGGCTCCTTTCTTCAGTATGCCCATGGCCCGGATGATGGAGCGGGGCATTTTGAAGCGCTCCTGCCCAATTGGGAAATTCTGTAGCGAACGCTGGGTTTGGGCACCCCAGTAGCGGCTTTCTTCGACCTGAACTTCGCCCATGGTGTCGGTTTCGATGCGGTATCCCATAGCGGCTATATTCTATTGGGCTTCTGGGACTCGGGTATAGGGACGGTCTGCCCAAAGCGACCACAGACCTTGCCTGAAGCGGTGCGAGTGAGCGGGCTTGGCTGTACAGCACTTTGGGGTTGCGGCAGCCTCGAGGTGTGCGGGTCTAAACCGTAACTTTTCCCCGAATCCTCCAGTACACGTAACCGTAAAAGATAATCAGCAGGCCACACACCACCGCACCACCCCAAAATGGGCCGCTGGGACCCAGCCAGTCCCACAAAAAACCACCCACAGCAGGGCCGGTGGCTGCCCCAAGCCCTTCGACCACCATCAGCGAGCCCCAGATGGCCGCGCGGTTTTCGATGGGCAACAGGCGTACCAGAAGCGCATTCCAGCTAGGTACAAAAGTGGCAAAGGCCACGCCACCCAGCAGACACAACAGCAGGAAGTAAGGGTAAGAAGGCTGCTGGGCGATAAGCAAGAAGATGGCCGCCAAAGCGCCCAGGCTGGTGATTAGGGGCAGCCAGACCCCTTTTCGATCGGGCAAGCGACCAAAAATGCCTGCTCCCAGAAAGACCACCACCGCAGCCAGGCCAATGGCCAGGTAAAGCTGCCACTCGGTGAACTTGAGCTGGGTTAGGGTGAATTTGAGGATGACCAGATTAAAAAGGTTTTGCAAAAAGAGCTGAGCAAAGGCGGTTGGAACGATGATCAGCACTGGCAGTAGTTGCTTTAAGCTCAGGCTTTGCTTGGGCAAAGGCTCGCGCACGCCCAGGCTTATAAGACCTAACAGGGTGACCAGTCCCAGCGCCACAAAAAAAACAATGGGCGTGTTTTCTGGCAGATTTTTGATGAAGAAGGTTCCCAGAACCCAGCCCAAACCAATCCAGGGCATCACCAGAAACTGGGAATACGCAATGGCCCTGCCTTCTCTTCCCGGAACTGCAATTCGGCTGGCAAAGGATAGATAACCCGGTTGCAAGCCCGAGATACTGATGCCCCACAGCAGCATGCTGGCCAGTAAAAACCAGCCGTTGGGGTGGAGAATTGTGCCGGATAATGCCAGCAGACCCACCAGGCCCGATAGAACGCCCACAGCACCAAAGCCGATGCGCTGAACCAAAAACCCGCCGATCCCTCGACTCAAAGCTTCGGTAAGGGAGTGCACGACCCAGGCCAGGCCAACCAAACTTAGGCTGAGACCCAGTTCATTGGATGAAAAGGGCATGTATACCCAGAAGAAAGCCGAGCGGGTGAACTCTAAAAGCCCCAGCGTGGAAAGCATTGCCAGGAACTGTGGGAAGTTTTGCTTCTGCCAAGGAAGTTTGTCCAGGGCTTTCATTTAGCCCTCCTTGGGGATTTGTCTGCAAAAAGCAGCGTGGAGATATGTGAATCTCTTACACCTGAAAATACATGGTGAGTTCCATGAATGTTTTGGTGAGCTGCACAGACTCGGCAAGAGGGCTTTGCCCTGAGAAAAGTCATGGTGCGATTCTAACAGCCCGGGCAATCCTCAATAAATATAATCCATGCCTCCTCGAGACATTCTCCCGGCTAGTGGTTTTTGGCTGGGTTTGAATAGTTATCACTAGAAATCGATTTTTGTATCCGGGGAGGTGCGAAAGCCCTCGAGCCAGCCTTTCCAAATGGGGGTGCCGCCTTTTAGTCCCTTCTCCTTCAGGCGGGCTAGAAAAACTCCCAGGCTGTTCAGCAGCCAGTAGGTTTTACCAAGAGGCCCAAAGGCATCTGAGCGAACCAGCCAAGCCCGGTTGCGGGCCTCGAGGAAAAACATCTCATCCGATGCGGTAATGGCTGAGCTGTAGGGGTTGCGGGTTTTATGAACTGTAAGGCTGTCTTTAACCAGGTAGCCAACCCCTCGCCGCAACAGCCTTCCGCTGTACTCGAGGTCATCGTTATACAGAAAATAGGCTTTGGTCGGAAGGGGATATTCACGTGCGATACGCAGGTTGACCAGCATGGAAGCATAAGTGCCAAACCGTACGGGCAGCAGGCCAAGCGGAAGTGCTTTGAGAAAAAGCCCTGGCCTGCGAATATCGGGCCACGGTATACCCATGGGGTGGGTGCGTCCGTCCAGCCAGAGCAAGCGGCTGAGCAGCAGGCTGGGCTCAGGCCCGATGGTACGTGCTTGCTGGAGACCCATTAGCAATTTTTGCAGGCTGTCAGGGTGGGGGTGGGCATCGTCGTCCAGGAGCCAGACCCAGTCGAAGTCCCGCTGGCATGCCTCGGCCAGACCCGTGTGGAATCCCCCCGCGGCGCCGGTGTTGGCCTCTAGGCGCAAATGCTCAACCTGGCGCTGTGCCAGCAGAGCTGCGGTACCATCAGTTGAGGCGTTGTCGACAACTAAAACATGGTCGGGTGGGCGAACTTGCGAGGACAGCAAGTCCAGACACTCGGCCAGTAGGGGCTTGCGGTTGTGGGTTACGACCAGGGCCAGCACTTTTTCGTTCATAGCGCGGATTGGATTTCTGTAGCGATTTTGGACAGAGCCCCTGGCGGCCCATTGCGCTCGAGGCCATCCCGACGGGCTTCCTCACGGGCTACGGGGTCATCAACAAACTGCCGAACAGCGCCCGCTACCACCTGGGGACTCGCTTCAACTAGGCGCATGGCTTTACCCAACAAGCGACTTTGCCTGAGGGCATTGGGATAGATGTACTGGGGCCCTGGGGTGGGGAAGGCCACCACCGGAATACCCATTCCGGCGGCCTGCTCGTTGGCGGTGCCGGCGGTACCAATAGCCACATAGCCCGTATGCAGTATAGCCGAGAAGGCCCCGCGCAATAGCCATACCCGCTGCGTGTCTTTGCGGGCAATGGCGGTCTGTTCATCTTCGATTTCGAGCTCCCAACCCTCGGCCAGCGGTACCTCGGAAAAGTCGGCGGCCCAGGCCACCAGGGGCTGCAAGTCGGGCAGCAGCGCTGAACTTTGCAGCATCAGGGGTAGGCTGAAGCGCACATCGGCCCGTGTGCCAGGCAGCAGCACCAGCACCTTGCGCCCGTCCAGCAGCCCGCTCAGGTTGCGTTCGGGGGGGCCCAGGGTGTCCATGGCCATGCTGCCTACAAATCTGGCCTTGTACATGCCGAGTTGATGGGCCCGCTGTTCGCTGACTTTGTCGCGCACGTAAACCGCCCGCACAAAGCGATGCATCCAGCGCTCGTAGAACATATAGTCCTCAGCGCCGAACTGGTTGGGCTGGCGCAACCGCTCCCAGACGCTTCGCCCTGCCCAGTAGTAGTGTGAAATCTGGGGCTGAAGGTGAAAAAGGGGCAGATGTCCCCAGTTGGAGGCCAGCACCCCCACCGCCAGGGCGTAGGCATCGCCCACTGCCGCTACGGCCCGCACCTCGCGCCGAGCAAGCTGGGCAGCGCGAATCTGCAAGTAAATTTCCTGCAAAAACCCTGCCCGTAGGTCGGCCAGCAGGTTCTCCAGGCTGTTGAAAGGAAACCCCCCTGAGGGCATCTGTTTGCGTGGCCCCAGGATGCGCTCTACGCGGCCTTCGTAGCGCTTGCCCGGGCCTACCAGCGGCAGTGCAGCTAGGTGCAGGCCCTCGAGCTGCTGGCAGAGCGTGGCCCCAATCAGGTCTTCGGCGTTACCGCCCGAGATGATGAGCACGTCGGTCATATGGCTACCACGGCAGACTTCAGGGCTTCTTCCAAGGCCAGCTTAACTGCTCGCGCCTGTAGCTCTAAGGGCAGGTAGGCCTGGGGCTTTTGCAGGGCCAGGGTTTCGTCCGGGGGCAGGTGGATAAAACCCACCGGTACTTCGACAGGCAGCCAGGATAAGGCCAGATACATCACCTGGTTGCACAGGTAAAGCCCAGCGCTATTGCTGATGACCCCTGGGATTCCGGCCTCGGCCCAGCGCTTTTTTATGGCCTGCATAGGCAGCCGGGTAGCCAGCGCCAAAGGGGCCCCGGGCAGGATGGGGGTGTCCTGCAAACGCAGGCCCGCGTTGTCAGGCAGCTCAAAGTCGAGCAGGTTTACTGCCAGGCGCTCGAGCGCAAGCAAGGCCCGCCCCGTTGCCAGCCCCAGGTGCAGGGCAACCACGGGCTGATGCGCTTTGTATAGCCGCTGCAACTCGACCGGGGCCTGCTGGGTGTCAACCGGCAGGGTGGCCCGGATGAGCTGGGCCTTACCTAAGGTTTCGGGTAAATGTGCCAGGAGGGCACTGCTGGGGTTATGCGGCAGCCCAGCAAAGGGCTCAAAGCCGGTGACTAAAACCTTCACCTCGTTAGTGTAACAAGACCTTATGTGAGCCTCCAGCCTGGGAGTAAACTAACTTGCCCCCCCAGGCGCTTCTGGTGGAGGGTTTTTTGACGATTAGTGCTCGGCTTGCTTCAAGATGGCAAAAATAGCCAGCGTGCAGCAATCTGACTCCCCAGGCAACCCAGACCATGAACCTAAACGCAGAATCTATCCTGAACCACTACTTACCCGGCCTGCCCCAGGTAGCCCGGGCGCTGCTTTTCGCCCAGACCGCTGGCCCCCGGGTGCTGCTCTGTCCAGCAGAGCGGCTGGCCCAGTATGCCGACCTGGCCGCGCTGGGTGTGACGGCCTACTTGAATCCGGGCCTCGAGGTCTTTGGGCAGGCCCAGGCCGTGGTGATGAGCTACGAGGAGGCCCTGGCCCCCTTCCCCGAGTGGCCCGAGGAGTGGCGCCTGGTGCTTATGCCAGGCCAGCAGTACTTGCGCGACCCGCTTTTGGAGTTGCTCACCCGCATGGGTTATGTTCGGGGTGAGGATTTGGCAGTGCGGGGGGACACCCTCGAGCTCGAGGAGCTTCGGCTGGAGTTTTTTGGCGATGTGCTAGAAGCAATCTGGTTTCAGGGCGCCCCCCAGCCACGCCATGTACTCACGGCCAAGGCTGGCAAGGCCGAGGCCTGGACCTCCCATAAAATCCTGCACTTCCCTGGAGTGGTTTTCCTCGACACCCCCTCACTGGCCCCAGCTGAGCTTTGGCCCCTGCTTGCGGGGCGGGCCCAGGTGAGCTTTGGGCTGGGGGGCCCGGAGCTGCCCCCGTTGCACCTGCCTTACCAGCCCCTGCCCCCCTACCGGGCCCGCATCTCGCAGTTTGTAGAAGATGTGCAGGCCTGGCTGGCCCAGGGCTATGCGGCGGTCTTCTTTTACCGTCACGCAAAAAGCCGCAGCTACCTGTTGCAAAAGCTCGAGGCCTCCTCACTCAACCCCAAGGCCCTGCGCTCTACCCCAACCCTGGCCCCCCAGCCGGGCACCCTGAACCTGGTTCCAGCGCCCTTTGAAGGGGCCTTTCTGGACACCGAAGGCCGCACCGCATACCTAAGCGAAGCCCATCTGTACGCATTTGCTGGGGCCGAGCTGCTGCGCAGCCGAAAACTTTTGCTGGGTGAGGCCGACCCGGGAACCCTGGCGGTGGGCGACTACCTGATTCATCCCGAGCACGGCATTGGTCAGTACCTGGGGCTCGAGACCCGTGAAGTGCTGGGTGCGAAGCGGGACTATCTGGTGCTGCGTTACGCCGGCGAGGCCCGCATGTACCTGCCGGTTGAGCAGCTCCCTCTCTTGAAGCGCCACCCGGGTACTACCGACGACCCTCCCGCGCTCTCCTCGCTGGGTAAAGGCGAGTGGAAAAGAAGCCGTGACAAAGCCGCCAAAGATGCCGAAGAGCTAGCGCAGCGTCTGCTGGTGCTACACGCTAAGCGCGAGGCCACACCCGGTCGGGCTTTTGGGCCGTTGCCGGACTGGGATGCGCTCATCGAGCAGAACTTTCCTTTTGCCCTGACCCCCGACCAGCAGAAGGCTCTCGAGGAGACCCTGCGCGACCTCGAGGCGCCCCGCCCTATGGAGCGCCTCATCTCAGGCGATGTGGGTTTTGGCAAGACCGAGGTGGCCCTCCGTGCTGCCTTCCGGGTGGTGGGGCACGGGGCCCAGGTGGCGGTTTTGGTGCCCACCACGCTTCTGGCCGAACAACACAAAGAAACCTTTCAGAAGCGCTTGGCAGGTCTGCCGGTGCGGGTGGCCGCGCTCTCGCGCTTTACCTCCGAGCGAGCGGCGAGGGAGATCCTGGGGGGGTTGGAGCAGGGTACTGTAGACATCGTAATAGGCACCCACCGCCTGCTCTCCAGCGACGTGCGCTTCAAGAACCTGGGCCTTCTGGTGGTAGATGAGGAGCACCGCTTTGGGGTGGGCCAGAAGGAACGCATCCGCGAGCTAAAAGAGGCTGTGGACACGCTTTACCTTTCCGCGACCCCCATCCCTCGTAGCCTTTACAGCGCCCTGGTGGGCCTGCGCGACCTCTCCAGCATCCAGACCCCACCCCCCGGGCGCAAGCCCATCCGCACCCTGCTGGCCCCCTACGACCCGGCCCTGGTGCGGCAGGGCATCATGGACGAACTCGAGCGCGGCGGAAAGGCCTTTTACGTCCACGACCGGGTGGCTACCATCCTGGCCCGACGCAAATACCTGGAAGCCCTGGTGCCCGAGGCCCGCTTTGGGGTGGTGCACGGGCAGATGGGGGAGGCCGAGGTGGAGGAGACCATGCTGGCCTTTGCCGAGGGGGCTTTTGATGTGCTGCTGGCTACCACCATCATCGAGTCCGGCCTGGACATCCCCGAGGCCAACACCATCCTGGTTGAACGGGCCGACAAACTGGGCCTGGCCGCGCTCTACCAGCTTCGGGGCCGGGTGGGTCGGCGCGACCAGGAGGCCTGGGCCTACCTTTTTCACCCCCTGCGCCTGACCGAAGGCGCCGAGCGTCGTCTGGCGGCGATTGCCGACCTCTCGGACCTCGGCTCGGGCCACCTGCTGGCCGAGAAGGACATGGAAATACGAGGCGTGGGCAACCTCCTGGGCCCCGAGCAGCACGGCCATATTCGTGCGGTAAGCCTGGAAATCTACACCGAACTCTTGTCCGAGGCCATCCGCAAGCTCAAGGGCGAGCAAACCGAACCCGAACGCCACGTCACCATCGACCTGCAACTCTCGGCCCGCCTGACCCCGGAATATATTCCCAGCCCTGCTGCCCGCAGCCGCTATTATGGCCGCCTGGCCGAATGCAGAAACCTGGCCCAGCTCTCCCACCTGGCTAAAGAACTCAAGGAGCGCTACGGCCCGGCCCCGCAGGAGGTAGAAAACTTTTTGTCCCTGACCCGCCTGCGCCTTTTAGCCGAGGGGCGGGGAGTGATATCGATTACGGAAGACCTGATGTATCTGCAGCTGGCCTTTGCCAAGCCCAGCCTGGACTACGATGCCAAAGCCCTGCGGGCCCTGCCCTTCCGGGTCGAGGCCACCCAGTATCCCCTCGGCTTCCGCATCTCAAAAAAAGGCTTGCGGGCCGAGGAGTATATTCAGGCCCTTAGCGATGTGCTGTACCTGGTGGGCTGACTCATAGGAAATGTCTTTGATTTGGTCTTTTTCTGGGGCCCTGCCTGAAGCGTGGGCAGCTTTAGCTCGAATAACCAGGGTGCTCTGACAATCCCTAACGGAACGATTCAGGCGGGGTTTACACTACACCTTCCAGACCGCCAGCACACTGGGGTCGATGGGGGTGATCTGGTGTGGGCTTTGGAGATAAGCGGCCTCGCCCTTGCGCAAGTGCAGGTAGCTGTGGTCGGGAAGGTCTACGACCACCTCACCCTCGAGCACAATGTACAGGCGTGGCTCCTCTACCTGCTCCGGCTGGGTTAGCAGGTAGGTAAAGAAACCCTCCAGGCCAGGGAAGCGGGCCTGTCCCTGACGCTTGGCGAGCCGCAGGAGGTGAAGTTTCATGGTGCTAGGCCCCAACCGCTTCCTTGCGGGATTTGCCATACTCCATGCGTAGCTTGAACATGGCCTGACGGAAGAGCTTGAGCACAGCCTCTTCCGGCTGGTTGAGGGCCTTAGCTACCTCTGGAACGGCTTTTTGCTGGCCCTGGGTGCGCCTGGCCACCTCGGCCTGTTCGGGGGTCAGGCCCACCTGGGCGATGAGGGGCTCGAGGTCGGCCCAGGTTGCGCTTTTCTCGCTTTGTTTGGCTTTTGTGGTCTTGCGCTTGGCCTTGCTTGGCGATTTGTCCTGCTCGCCCCTAGCTTTGTGTCTTCCGTACTCCATTCGTAGCTTGAACATGGCCTGACGGAAGAGCTTGAGCACAGCCTCTTCCGGCTGGTTGAGGGCCTTGGCTACCTCTGGAACGGCTTTTTGCTGGCCCTGGGTGCGCCTGGCCACCTCGGCCTGTTCGGGGGTCAGGCCCACCTGGGCGATGAGGGGCTCGAGGTCGGCCCAGGTTGCACCCGAGCTGGAGGTGCTATTGCCTTTGGCCTTGGCTTGGCTCTTGTTGCGGCGCTCGCTAAGGGCTTGTAGGTCGGGCCCACCATAGCGAGAGCAGCCGGGGTTGGAACAGGCCCGTTTGCCGGAGCGGCCCTTGGCTACTTCGTTCCAGCCACACAGGGGGCATTTCTCAGGTACCAGCGGGTCGAAGGACAGGAAGTCGCAGCTCTGATTGTTGCAGCGGTAGTAGGGTTTGCCCCGCTTGCTGGTTTTTTGCACCACCTCGCCAGCGTGACACCTGGGGCATTCGATTCCGGTAGAAGGGGCTTCGTCGCGGGTGTACTTGCACAGAGGATAGCGGTTACAGCTGATGAAGGTGCCATAGCGTCCGTGCCGCCGTACCAGCTGGCCCTCCTGGCAGGCCGGGCAGGCTTCACCGATTGGCTCGGGTTCTTTTTTCTGCTCGAGCCGCTCGGTGTATTTGCACTCAGGGTAGCCGGTACAACCCAGAAACTGCCCGAACCTGGAAACCTTTAGCTCCATGGGCCGCCCGCACTGGGGACACGTTTTTTGGGGAAGCCGGGCAAAGTCCTTGAGGAAAGGCTCGTAAAACTCGCGCACAACCCTGGGCCAGGCCGCCTTGCCTTCCTCTATTTCGTCGAGGCGGGACTCGAGCTGGGCAGTAAAGTCGTAGGCCACCACATCGGGGAAGCTCTTGACCAGATACCCGGTCACTTCGCGGCCCAGTGGGGTGGGCTTTAGCGCTTTACCAGCCCGCTCCAGATAACCCCGGCGCTCGAGGGTGTCTATGGTGGGGGCGTAGGTGGAGGGCCTTCCGATGCCCATCTCCTCGAGGGTCTTGACCAGGCTGGCATCGGTATAGCGTGGGGGTGGCTCGGTAAAGTGCTGTTCGGGCGTAACCTTAAGCAGTCGGGCCGTGGCATTTTCACGTAGGGAGGGTAGCTGGTTCTCGGCATCGTCGCCCTCTTCGCGCCCATACACTCGCAAATAGCCATCGAACTTCAGCACTGAGCCCACCGCCCGGAAGACCATCTCACCGCCAGCGATGTTCACGGTGGTCTGGTCAAAGACGGCGGGGGCCATCTGGGAGGCCACAAAACGCTGCCAGATAAGCTGGTAAAGCCTGTACTCCTCGTCGGTCAGGTGTTTGCGCAGGGCCTCGGGGGTGCGCAGGGTGGAAGTCGGGCGGATGGCCTCGTGGGCATCCTGGGCATTGGCGGCTTTTTTGCTGGCAAAAAAGTTGGGTTTCTCCGGCAGGTAAGCCGGGCCAAAGTGGCTCGGAATAAACTCGCGCACTTCGGCCAGGGCCTCCTGTGAGACCCTGGTGGAGTCGGTTCGCATGTAGGTGATGAGGCCCACTGCACCTTCGGGCAGGTCTATGCCTTCGTAGAGCTTCTGGGCGATTCGCATGGTGCGGCTGGCTGTCCAGCCCAGGCGGCTGCTGGCGGCCTGTTGCAGGGTAGAGGTGATGAAGGGCGGGGGGGCGTTGCGGCGGCGTTCGCGGCGCTCGATGCTGCTGATGCGGTAGTTTTGTATGCCTTCGGCCCGGCGGGTGATGTCTTTGGCCTGGCCTTCACTGGTAATGAGAAACCTCTCGCTGGTCTGAACCCGCTCCTGGCCCACACTATAGAGCATGGCCCTGAACTGCTGGCCCTCCGACTCAAACTGCCCCTCAACCGTCCAGTATTCCTGTGGAACAAAAGCCTCTATCTCTTGTTCGCGCTCTACCAGCAGCCTTAGCGCAACCGACTGCACCCGGCCTGCCGATAGCGCCCTGCGCCGAAACTCCATGCTGAGTACCGGCGAAAGCTGGTAGCCCACCAGCCGATCCAGCACCCTTCGGGCTTGCTGGGCGTCCACCAGGCTCTGGTCTATGGGTCGGGGATTCTGCACGGCCGCACGCACCACCTTGGGGGTGATTTCGTGAAACTCCACCCGCAGGGGGGTTTGTGGGTTGAGCCCCAGCAGGCGGGCCACATGCCAGCCAATGGCCTCGCCTTCACGGTCGGGGTCGGTGGCGATCAGTACCCGTTTTCCCTTAGCAGCCCGCTTGAGCTCATTCACCACGGGCTGCTTGTCTTTTTTGACTTCATACTGCGGGGTAAAGTCGGCCTGGGTGTCCACGCCCAGTTCGCGTTCGGGTAGGTCGGCCACATGTCCTTTACTGGCCCGCACCTCGTACCCGGCACCCAGCATTTTTTGAATGCTTTTCGCCTTGGCGGGAGATTCCACTACAATTAACGTTGAATCCGGCATACGGCTAAGTATATGGACGAGGCGCGGGTGGTTTGTCAAGGGCGTACCTGACACAAGGCCTCGAGCCCACTATAAAAAAGCAAGTGCTAAACGGGTTTTTTTGACAAACCCACCCACCCTGGCAGTCGAAGTAAACTGTGAGAAAAGTCTGATATGAACCCCGCCTGAATCGTTTCATTAGGGATTGTCAGAGCACCCTGGTTATTCGAGCTGATGCTGCCCACGCTTCAGGTGGGAGCCCCAGAAAAAGAACAAATCAAAGACATCTCTTATGAGGTATTCCCGGGGCTACGCCAAATAATTAGCTGGCCTACGCCATGCGTGGGGCAATTTCGGCTATTTTATGGCACCCTTCACAGACGTGGCCTCCCATGCGGGAGGCCACTGTGCTGTGCAGGACAAAGCAATCAAGCTGTGAGCAGCTCAATATCTGTGAAGAGCAAACGGCAACTGTTCAGCCAAACCCGGCCTTACTGGCGAGGAGGGGAGAACCCAGGGTAGCTTTTGGGCAGGAGACCGCGCTCGAAAGCAGCCTGGCTGAGTTCTTCGCGGAAATTGGGGTGGGCAATGCCGATGAGGGCCTGGGCCCGCTCGCGCAGGCTCTTGCCGAAGAGTTCGGCCACGCCGTATTCGGTTACCACGTAGTGCACATCGGCCCGGGTGGTCACCACGCCAGCGCCGGTTTTGAGCAGGGAGACAATGCGGCTAAATGCGCCGTTCTTGCCGCTGCTGGGCAGGGCGATGATGGGCTTGCCGCCGTTGCTGGCTGCGGCTCCGCGGATAAAGTCGAGCTGGCCACCAAAGCCCGAATAGATTCGAGTCCCGATCGAGTCGGCACAGACCTGGCCGGTGAGATCTACCTCGAGGGCCGAGTTAATAGCGATCATGTTGTCGTTGCGGGCCACGTTGAAGGGGTTGTTGATCCAGTCGGCGGGCCGCATCTCGAAGAGGGGGTTGTTGTGCACAAACCGATACAGCCGCTCGGAGCCCAGTACAAAAGTGCCTACTACCTTGCCGGGCAGCAGGGTCTTGCGCTGGCCGGTCACGATGCCTCTTTCCAGAGCTTCCATCACCCCATCGGAAACCATTTCGGTATGAATGCCCAGGTCTTGCCGTCCCGTCAGATTGGCCAGAACTGCATCGGGGATAGCCCCAATGCCCAGCTGCAAAGTGCATCCGTCGTCGATGAGATCGGCCACGTATTTGCCAATTTTGGCCTCTACCTCTCCATACTTGTCTCGAGGCAGCATCGGTAGCGGAAAATCTATTTCCACGAAGGCTGCAAACTTGGAAACATGCACGAAGGTATCGCCCAGGGTACGCGGCATCTGGGGGTTGACCAGGGCGATAACCCGCCGGGCGGTCTCTACTGCGGCCTTGGTTGCAATAACCTCCACACCCAGACTCACAAAGCCAAACTCATCTGGGGGTGAAACCTGTACCAGGGCATAGTCCAGGGGCAGCACACCGCGCTTGAACAACCAAGGCACCTGGTGGAGGGAAATGGGTACGTAATCGGCCCGACCTGAGTTGACCGCCTCACGGTCGGCAGGGCCCACAAACAAGGAGCGTCTGCGGAAATGCCCCTCCATCTCGGGGGCCAGGAAGGGGTCGGAGCCAAGCTGTAGCACGTGAACCAGCTCGACATCCTCCAGTTCATTTTTGCGCTGGGCCAGAGCCTCTAGAAGGGGCGTGGGTGTAGCAGCGTTGCCCGAAACGAAAACCCTCGAGTGGCTTTTGATCATGCCTGCAGCCGCTTCCAGGCTAGCTAGCTTGCTCTGGTAAACCTTTTCTGCCTCGCTGCGCCCAAGGGCTTTTCCGGTACGTGAAATCGCTTCCATAGCCTCCATACTAACGCGGCGCAAACAGGACAGATGCCCGTAAGCGCTAGCAGGAAAAAGTACTGGATGCCATGCAAGCCGGGTTGATAGATGATATGAACCCCGCCTGAATCGTCCGCTAGGGACAGGCTTGAGCACCATCGTTCTTCAGGTTGTTGCTGCCCACGCTTCAGGCGGGGGCCCCAGAAAAAGACATTTCTTATGAGCTGACCCTGGTACCGCTAGCCAGGGAAGTAGGCTGCATATAACGCAAATGTAACGCTATGGCCGCTACCCTGGCGACATGAAAGGGGGTGTTGTGCGCCCAAAGGCGGTGACTCTAATTGTTCGCATGTGGCGAGGTTCCGATGGCGCCGTCAAAGCTTCGGTCAAGGCTGCCGAGGGTGGGCCAACCCGCTACTTCCCCAACCTCGTGGCGCTATTGCATTACCTCGAGCAGGCCCAGGAAAAAATCGAGGAGATCCCCCTGCCGTCCCAGGGCTTGCGCTAGTTACTGGGTTTGGGTGGAACTGCGCTGGCTTCAATTAACTGCTTGGCCCGGTTGTTGGGCAAAATAAAACCGGCCGACACCACGTACTTGAGGGCTTCTTCAATGCTAATATCCAGGGGAATGATGTCCGCAGTTGGCACAATAATGGCCATTCCGGAGGCCGGAACCGGGCTGGTAGGTACCAGTACCACCGTGTAGCCTTCGGGTAGCGGTGATAGGTTTTTACCAACCTTGGGGGTGGCTATAAAACAGAGGGTGTACAGGCCTTTGCGGGGATACTCAATAAGTGCAGCACGCTGAAACTGCACCTCGGGCTGGCCCAGCAGGGTGTGCGCGATTTGCTGCACAGCATTGTAGACCTCGCGCACCAGGGGGATGGTTTTGATGCTGCGGTCAATGGCACCCAAAATTAGCCGCCCTACGTAGTTATTAGCCAGTGCACCCACCAGAACCACCAGGCCAAGGGTGGCCAGGATACCTAAAATAGGCAGAAACGGCAAAAGCCAGCGCGAAGGTTCAGCGTCTATGGCCCGCAGGATGCTTCCGATGATGTTGTTCGACCAGTTGTATACCCACCACAAAAAGTAAAACGTTACCGCAATGGGCAGCGTGGACAACAATCCGGTCAGGAAGTAGCGGCGGAGTCGAGCAGCCATATATCTCAAGAGTGTACTGGCCCGGGTGGCTTTGAAAAGAGACTTTCCTGACCGATGCCTGGTCTGCGCTTTTGCCTTGCGCATTGCTACACTAAGAGCCTGTGAATGCTTTTGCAGACTGGCTGTTTGTGGTGGTGTGGGCAGTGGCGCTGGTTGCCACTTTTATTCCGGTGGTCCCGGCTGGGTTTGTTATCGTTGGGATGGCTTTCCTGCACGAGCTGCTGGTGGGGTTCGGCGAAATTTCCCTACCCATCTGGATTGCCCTGGCGGTTTTGACCCTGCTGTCGTCGCTGGTTGATAACATCGCCGGGGCAATGGGTGCCAGGCACTTTGGTGGTAGCCGGCAGGGGGTGTGGGGGGCATTTTTGGGCGGCATTCTGGGTATTTTTGTTTTGCCTCCACTGGGCCTGTTCCTGATGCCATTTGTCGGGGCTTATGTGGGGGAACTTGTGGCAGGGCGTTCGCCAGAGAATGCGCTGCGGGGGGCCTGGGGGGCTGTGCTGGGTTTGTTGGGAGGTTTGGCAGGCAAGTTTCTAATCCACTTGCTGATGGGCATTCTGGTCATTCAGGCCATTTTTTAGACCCAGAGCAACGGCCGGGCAGGGTACTCGCCAACCTTTTTACAGCGTAGGATATGGCCCATGAATGCGAATCTACCCATCAGCACCTTCTCACTGGTGGCCCGCGACCCCGATACCAAAGACCTGGGAATTGCTGTGGCCAGCAAGTTTTTGGCTGTGGGGTCGGTGGTGCCCTGGGCCAGGGCTAAGGTGGGGGCTCTAGCCACTCAGTCTTACGCGAATCCCCATTTTGGCCCAATGGGCCTGGCCCTGATGAAAGCCGGGGCAGGTCCGGAAGACATCCTGTCGGTGTTCGCCCGCAACGACCCCGATCTTGCCAAGCGCCAGTTTGGTTTTGTGCTGGCCAGCGGCGAGAGCCTGAGCTACACCGGCCAGGCCTGCCATGCCTGGGCGGGCAGCCGCTGGGGGCCCAACTATGCGGCCCAGGGCAATCTGCTGACAGGCCCCGAGGTGCTGGAGGCGCTCGAGCGCACCTTTCTAAAGAGCGAGCTGCCCTTTCCTGAACGGCTTTTGGAGGCGTTGTTTCAGGCCGACCGGGCCGGGGGCGACCGGCGCGGACGGCAGTCGGCGGCCCTGCTGGTGGTGGGCGAGGGGAAGGGCTACGGCGGCATGGAGCGCTGGATTGACCTGCGGGTAGACGACCACCCCGACCCGGTGGTGGAGTTGCAGCGGTTGCTGGGTATTCACCGGCTGCTTTTTGGTACTGGTGAGCCTGGTCGCCCCTTGCAGCCGGCTGAGATTGCCTGGCTTCAGACCCTGCTTTACCGCCAGGGCCTCTATGCTGGCCTGGTCAACGGCGTGTGGGACGAGGCTACCGAGAGCGCTTTTGCAGCGCTTATCGGCATGGAAAACCTGGAGGAGCGTTACCGGGGCGGCCCGGTCTTGGACGAAGCCACCCTACGCTATTTGCAGGAGAAGTTTGCATGAGCCAGCCGGTACTGGGTGCAGGCGGGGTGCTTTTCAACCCCGAAGGACAGGTTTTGCTGATTCGCGACCGGCAGGGTTTCTGGTGTTTCCCCAAGGGGCATTTAGACCCCGGGGAGAGCCTCGAGCAGGCTGCTTTACGTGAAGTAGAGGAAGAAACGGGTATCAAAGGAGCTGTGAAGCAAAAGCTTTCGACTACGCGCTACCGCAACAATAAAGGGGTCTTGAGGGAGATTCACTGGTTTTTGCTGGAGGGCCAAGGCAATATACGTCTCGAAAAAGGCCTCTGCGGTGCTGGCTTCTTCGACCTGGCAGAAGCAAAACGGCTTCTGGCCTTTCCCGAGGATGTGCGGCTGCTGCACGAAGCCTCTGCGCATGTTCAAGCGCCAGATTTGGGCATAGACTTAGGCAGACCCAAGGAGTGAGTATGGCAGTCTATCGGCTGGATGAACACGTACCGCAGATTCACCCCAGCGCCTTTATTGCCCCCACCGCGCTTATTGTTGGGCAGGCCGAAATCGGCGAGAACGCTTCGGTCTGGTTTGGTGCGGTGGTGCGCTCGGATACCGAGAAGGTGGTAATAGGTGCGGGTAGCAACGTGCAGGACGGCGCGATTTTGCACGCCGACCCCGGCGACCCCTGCATACTGGGGCAAAACGTGACGGTGGGCCACCGGGCGGTGGTTCACGGTGCGTTGGTGGAGGATGGAGCGCTGATCGGGATTGGCGCAGTGGTGCTCAACCAGGCCAGGGTAGGGAAGGGGGCCATGGTGGGGGCTGGTGCGGTGGTGCCGCCGGGGATGGAAATTCCGGCGGGCATGCTGGCGATTGGCATCCCGGCCAAGATCCGCGGCCCGGTGGAACCTACCCAGAATGCCGAGCGCTACGTGGAGCTATCGCGCCGCTACCTGGCACACCTTGCACCCATTGCCCCGATTGGCCGCTACCAGATTACCCTGCGCGGGCAGGACGCCCTGAACCCCTTTAGCGACCTGCACCTGCAGCTCAAGCGGGGGGAGCCCGAAGCCCTTTCGGCCCTGAAGGCCATTGTGGAGGGGCGGGCCCAGGAGGCCAAGCCCGAGGTGCTGCATGAGCTGGTTCGTGAGGGGCTAATCCGACCTATATAGAGCGCTCTTCACAGCCTCTGAACCACCCACAACTTGAATTGCCGAGTTCGGCACAGCATAGTTGCCTCCCGGATGGTAAGCAATGTCTGTGAAGAGTGCGATAAGCTGCAAAGGCAAAACCTCGCCGTAGATTAAGCTTTGCGGGATGGCAGCGCGTGACCTGTCAGCATACCAACCCATCGCAGTTTCAGGGTTGATATGTATGGTATTGCTTACCTCACTGCTGTTTGGGTTGCGGGGGATGCTGATGTACCCTTCGCAGACCATCGGTGTGGAACATCACCACCCAGGCTCGAGCGACACCGACGAATCGCACCAGGGGCACTGTCCCCTTTGCTTTTTGCTGTTGCTGGCCCCTCACCTGACGCCAGCGCTGAATGGGGTTTGGTCGCCATCTATCGTTATTTGGCTGTGGATGGGAGCGCCCCGGGCCAAAGACGAGTTTCTGAAAGCTATTGCGGCCAGGGGGCCCCCAGCAAGCCAGACTGCCCGGATATCCGAACCCTTCCTGAGGCTACGCGAAGGCCGGGTATAACTGGCTGAAAAGGAGCGCTCCACCTGCGGGTGTTTTGGGTAGGGGCCTCAGCAGGCAAATCGAATCAGGACGATTTTGGCAAAGCCCTCGGTTTTGCCTCGTGCTCGGGAGTTGTAGTGGACAGGTTTTTTTTCTTCATGCTGGTGCTGCTAGGGCCTGTGCTGGCCCATGCCGAGTACAAAAGCTCCACCCCAGCATCCAACTCGACCGTCAAAAGCATGCCCCAGACCGTGGTTATCAACTTTACCGAGGCTGTGGAGGTGCGGCTCTCGACCTTCAAGGTCTATCCCCTCGAGGCCCCCCCGGAGGCCTGGGGTAGCTCGACCCGCCTGCGCCGGCTGGCCCAGCCCCTGGTGCGCCGGGTGTTGCTGCTCAAAAACGATGCCGCCCGGCGGGCAGACGCAGGCCTTGCCACCACTGCCCGTACCAGCCGAACCGTAACCCTGGCGCTCAAGCCGGGCCTGAATCCGGGGGCCTATGTGGTGATGTGGAAGAATCTGGCTGTGGACGGCCACACCGAGAGTGATTTCTTTGTATTCGTCTACAGGCCATAGGTTTTTGATCGGGCGTAAGCAGTGGTCAAAGCAGCCTTGCTTGAGGGGTTATGCCCATTTGTAAAGAGCCGACGGTTTTTAGCCTGTCGAACCTAAATCCGCTTGCGACCATGCCGCACGAACACGACAGTACCCAGCCCGTCCTGCGGGCACTCCTTTATGTGGGTGTTTTTTTGTTGCTGGGAGCCGGGGTGTTTGTCCGCTACGTGGGGCCGGAGGCTGCGCGTACCCAGCGCTGGCGGCTATGGTACCTGCTTTCGGGGGGCTTTCTGCTGGCCCTGGGGGCTACCCTCTACGGGGTGTATCACCTGACCTGGATGCTCGGCGACACCGCCCTTGTGGGGAGCTACCTGCTCGAGACCTCGCAAGGGAACTGGTTGTTGCTGCGGATGGGTTTGCTGGTGGGTTTGCTGTTTATGTCTATGGGCTGGTTTCGCCTGGACCGCTGGCTGTACCCCCCGCTGGTTCTGGGGCTTCTGTTTACCCTTACCCTCACCTCGCATGCTGCCGGGGGCGGGCCGGGGCAGTTGGCCACTGGCCTGGCCCACTTGGCTTTTGCAGTGGTTTGGGGGGGAAGTGTGCTGGCGCTGGCGGTGGTCTGGCCCGGCACAAAGTACGACGCAGTGCTGCGGGCCATTCAACGTCTTTCGAGTCTGGGCCTTGCTGCGGTCATACTTTTGTCGCTGATGGGTGTGTACCTGTCCTGGGTTCGCCTGGGCGAGTTCTCGAACCTATGGAACGCTGTTTACGGTCAACGCCTGCTTCTAAAGCTGGGGCTGGTGGGGCTGGTGGTAGGGGTGGCGGCGGTGAACCGGCTGTGGCTTTTGCCGCGTTTACAGGCCAAGCAGGCTAAGGGATTACAGACGGTGAGCCTCGAGGCCGCTTTGATTCTGGGTGTGCTTTTAGCCAGCGGTTTTCTGGCTACCACCGAACCACCTCCGCCGGCCAGCCAATCTGCACCCCGCGTGATAAACATCGCTGAGACCGAGGGCGATAAGCGCTACACGGGTCAATTGTTCAGCCAGGGTGGTCTAATTCACCTCTACCTCGACTTGCGCGATGCTGAGGGCAACCTGCTGCCAACCGGCCCCAGCCTGCGGCTAGAGGCCCTGCAGGGAACGCAGCTTTTGCAGGACGCCAAGGGCCCCTTTTACAAGTCGCAGTACCACATTGTGCTCATTGCCGAGACGCCCGGCGAATGGCTGGTGACGTTAGATCTGCCGGACAAGACCCTCGAGTACACCCTAAGCGTGGCCCCTTGAGCGCCGGTTCACGCGAAAACCGCAGGGGTTCTGCTAACCTCTAAGAAGGAGTGGCTATGAGAAAATGCTGGCTGGTCTTTTTGCTCAGTATAAGTGCCTATGCGCTCTCTGCCCCCGTCGAGCTGAAAGTGAACCTGCGGGTGGGCAGTCAGCCCTTGCAGTGGGGCCAGACCTACCAGACCCCCCAGGGGCTGCGCTACCAGATTGACCTCCTGAAGTTTTACATCTCGGAAGTGGCCCTGGTGCGCCCGGATGGCCGCGAGGTGCGCTTAGACGGTCTATCCCTGGCCGAATTCAAACGGGATGGCCCCACCCAGGGGGTGCGCGTCATGATGATGGACGTGCCGCCGGGCCAATACCGCGGGCTGCGCTTTAATGTGGGTGTGCCGCGCGAGCTCAACCACCTCGACGCGGGTACCCAGCAGCTACCCCTGGGCGTCAACTCCGGCATGTACTGGGCCTGGAACCCCGGCTATATCTTCTACCGCCTCGAGGGCACCGCTTTACTCCCGGAAGGCAACCAAAAATGGGTGATTCACATGGGAACCGACACCTTCCGCCTACCGGTGCGCCTGCACGACCTCCAGACCCGGCGGGTGCAGATCAACATCCCGCCCGGTGGGGGGGTCATCTCGCTCAACCTGGATGTAGCCAAGGCCTTTGAGTCGGGGCCAGGCGGGGCTTTTGTGGACTGGCGTAAGCAGTCACTGCGCCAGCTGCACGGTCTCAGCCCCGAAACCAGCCTGCTGATGTCGGTGGTGTACTTCAACATGCAGTCGGCCTTCTCGCTGGCCCCGTAGCAAGGGAGGTAAGGTGCGACGGCGATGGGTATGGGCGGGCCTGCTCCTTCTGGGGGTGGGGGTGCTGGGCTACTCTCTCTGGCCCAGGCCAACGCCACCAGCCCCCGAAGCAGCGCCACCCCCCCCTCACCAGGCCAGCCCCCCCATTCTTTTTGCCGAACGCACCGTGCCCATCCCAGAGGACAACCCCCAGACCCCGGCCAAAGTGGAGCTGGGGCGGCGGCTGTTTTACGACACAAGGCTTTCCAAGGACGGCACCGTGGCCTGTGCAAGCTGCCACAAGCCCGAGTTCGCTTTTAGCGATGGGGGAAAGCCAGTAAGCACCGGCATCTTTGGCCGAAAAGGTCTCCGCAACGCACCCACCCTGACCAACGTGGCCTTCCGCCGCCACCTGTTCTGGGAAGGGCGTTCGCCGCGGCTCGAGCTGCAGGCGGTTGGCCCCCTCACGGCCCACGACGAGATGGGCCTCGAGCCCGAGGAGCTCGCGCAAAAGCTAGGGGCCATTCCCGAGTATGCCAGGGCCTTTCAGGAGGTCTTCGGCGAGGCCCCCAGCCTCAAAACCGTTACCTACGCCATTGCGGCCTTCGAGCGTACCCTGGTGTCTTATAACAGCCCCTTCGACCGCTACCAGGCCGGCGACGACTCGGCCATGAGCCAGGCGGCCCTGCGCGGGATGGAGCTTTTCTTCGGCGAGAAGGGCGACTGCTTCCACTGCCACGTCGGCCCCGACTTCACCGACGACGAACCCCGCAACACCGCCCTCTACACGGTCTACAAAGACATCGGGCTGGCCCGCGCAACGGGCAAAGACGAGGACGTGGGCAAATTCAAAACCCCCACCTTACGCAACGTGGCCCTGACCGCACCCTACATGCACGACGGCTCCATCCAAACCTTGCGGGAGGCGGTGCAACACTACAACCGGGGCGGCGAGCCCAACCTGAACGCCGACGCCCTGATTCGGCCATTGGGCCTGACCGACCCGGAGGTAGAGGATCTGGTGGCGTTTCTGGAGTCCCTGACCGATAGGAGCTTTACTACCAACCCGGCCTTGCTGCCGCCCAGGGGAAAGGGGAGTACGCCATGAGGTACGTGTGGATTGGCTGGATTGTTCTGCTGCTCAGCGCGGGATGGGTCTGGGGGCATCCTTTTGAAGGAAACGGGGGTTACGTTCAGGGACAGGTAGACTTTGAGCCCAACGACGCGCCGCCGGTGGCCGGGAGGGCCACGGTGGCCTGGATTGAGTACATTCGGGTGGGCAGCCTGCCCATCAACCCGCAGGACTGCTTCTGCACGCTCTTGTTTTATCAGGGCCGGGTCAGCGCCACCGCCCAGCCCGATGCCCAGGTGCGCATGCAACTCAACCCGCGCACCGGGCGGGTGGAGGGGGTGGTGAAGTTTCCCAAGCCGGGCCCTTATTTCCTGGTGCTGATGGGGCGGCCTATGCCAGGCAAGCAGATTCCGCCCTTTATTATGCAAAGCATCATCCAGGTTCTGCCGCGCTGAGGGTAGGGTCTGGAACCTCGAGGTCTGCGAATAACAGACTGGCCCTGGTTGTTGCTGGCGTGCCGTAATACATAGACAGTAAGCTTTTTTGTTGCCTAAACGCTCCTCATCCCAACCCTTCTCCCACTGGGAGAAGGGAACAAAAGAGTGCCGTTCCAATCCGATTAAGTCTTCTCTCCCTGTGGGAGAGGGATGAGCGAAGCGAAAGCCTTTCTTAAGGGGCTGCCCCTGCAGGATGGGCATCGGCATGGGGTGCGGTTTGCCGAACTGTAGACCTTCCTTCAGTCTGACCCCAGAATTTGCGGCGTAATGGTTTGTAGCTGGGATAAAAGGAGGAGGTACACGGTGAGACGAATGGTCTGGTTGCTTTTACTGGTGCTGCTGTTGCCCGGGGCCATGGCCCAGCAGCTCCGCGAGCAGATACGCAAGTACACCCTGGACAATGGCCTGCGGGTGCTTATGGTGCCGGACAAAACCGCCCCGGTCATCCACTTCAACCTTATGTTCGATGTGGGGGGTGTGGACGAGGCGCCGGGCCTGGGGGGGATTGCCCACATGGTCGAGCACATGGCCTTCAAGGGTACGCAGAGCATCGGCAGCCTGGACTGGCCTAAGGAAAAAGCCGCCCTCGAGGCCATAGACAAAGCCCGCGCCGAGCTGGATCGGGCCATCGCCAACCGGGCATCGCAAGAAGAGATCCAGCGCCTTACAGCGAGGTTCAACGAAGCCCGCGAAGAAGCCAAGAAACTGGCCTTGCCCAACGCCATTGACCAGCTCTTTACCAACAACGGCGAGCAGGGGCTCAACGCCTCGACGGGCTACGACCGCACCGATTACCGGGTTTCGCTGCCCTCCAACCGGCTCGAGCTCTACCTACGGGTCTATGCCGATGTGCTGATGAACGCTGTTTTTCGCAGCTTTTATGAAGAGGCCGATGTGGTGCTGGAGGAGCGCCGCCAGCGCTCCGAAAACGATCCCAACGGGGCTTTGAGCGAGGCCTTTTTGCGGGCTGCTTTTCAGGTGCACCCCTATGGCCGTCCCCTGATTGGCAGCCGCGAGGAAATTCAGGGCTACCGGGTCGACAAAGCCCTGGAGTTCTGGAAGACCCACTACCACCCCAACCGGGCGGTGCTGGTGCTGGTGGGGGATGTCGAACCCGAGCGGGATATCCAGCTGGTGCGCCGTTACATGGGGGCCATTCCCAGAGGCCCGGAGCGTCCCAGCCTGAACATTCCCGCCGAGCCGCCCCAGACTGCCGAACGCCGCACAAGCATCGAGTACAACGCCCAGCCCAGCCTGCTCATTGGCTTTCACAAGCCCACCTACCCCAACCGCGAGGCCTACGTGATGGACATGATTGATTCGATCCTGACCGAGGGCCGCACCAGCCGGCTGTTCCGCCGCCTGGTGATCCAGGAGCAGGCCGCCCTGAACGTGAGCGCCAGTTCGGCCTCGCCGGGCTTCCGCTACCCCAACCTGTTTACCATCTCGGCCCAGCCCCGCGCCCCCCGCACCACCCAGGACCTCGAGCGTCTCATCTACGAGGAACTGGAACGCCTCAAAAACGAGCCGGTGAGCCCGCAAGAACTGCAAAAGGTGCGTAACCAGACCCGAGCGGCCTATTTGCGGGTCTTGCAGGGGGGGCCCGGCCTGGCCCAGGCCCTGGCCTTTTACGAGCTATTCTTCGGCGGCTATCAGCGCATCTTCGAGGAGGAAGCCATCTACAACACCATCACCGCCGAGGAAATTCAGCAGGCCGCCCGCAAATACTTCACCCCGCAAAACCGCACCGTGGCCACCCTCATCACCCGTGGAGGTAGCCGATGAAAGCGATTTGGAGTCTGCTTGTAGGCCTTCTGACCCTGGGTCTGGCCCAGGGGGTGCCCGCCGACTGGCCCGACCCCTTCAAGATGCAGTTCCAGCGGCTGCAGCCTGCGGCCATTCAGCCCACCCGCGTTCAGCTTTCCAACGGGCTGACGGTGTTGCTGATTGAAGACCGTGCGCTGCCGTTCGTAAGCGGTCGGGTCTACCTGCGGGCGGGGGCCATCTATGAACCGGACGACAAGGTGGGCCTGAGTGGGATTTTCTCTAGCGTCCTGCGTACCGGTGGAGCGGGCGAGCGCACCCCCGATCAGGTGGACGAAACCCTGGAGACCCTGGCGGCTTCGGTGAGCGTGAGCATTGACAACCTCTTCACCTCGGTGGCCTTCAACACCCTGACCGAGAACCTGGACCAGGTTTTGCAAATTTGGGCCGATGTGCTGGTGCACCCGCGCTTTGCCCAGGAACGGCTGGATCTGGAGAAGGGGCGGGCCCTGGAAGCCATCCGCCGCCGCAACGACCAGCCCACCCAGATTGCGGTGCGGGAGTTCGTGCGCCGCATCAACGAGGGCCACCCCGCAGGGCGCATTAGCAGCGCAGCCTCGGTGCAGTCCATCACCCGCGACGACCTGCTAGCTTTCCACCAGCGCTTCTTTAAACCCAACGGGGCGGTGCTGGCCATCACCGGCGACTTCAACACCCAGGAGATGGTGGCCCGGCTCGAGCGTGTGCTGCAAGGCTGGCAGCAGGGCCCAGTGAGCCTGCCTACCTTCGCACCCCCCAGCCCCAAGCCCGGCATCTACTTTTTGCAAAAAGAGACCAACCAGAGTGTAATCTACATGGGCAACCCCACCGTCACGGCTTTTGCCCCGGGCTACAGCGAACTTGACCTGGCCAGCCGGGTGCTGGGCGATGGTTTCAACAGCCGCCTGTTTGTGGAGGTGCGCACCAGGCGGGGTCTGGCCTATGCCACCGGGGGGGCCCAGTCGCAGGGCTTTGGCTGGCCCGGTTTTTTCTACGGTGCGTCTATCTCCAGGGTGGAGAAAACCGCTGAAGTCATTGAGTTGATGCTGGCCCAATTCCGCGACCTGCGCGAACGTCCGGTGAGCCAGGAAGAGCTCGAGCTCTTCCGCAACAACATCCTCAACGCCGAGGTTTTTCGCTTCACCTCCAAGCAGGCCGTGGCCGAGCGCATCGCCCGTACCCAGATGCTGGGTCTCCCGCCCGACTACTACGAGCAGTACATCCGCCAGATTCAGGCCGCCACCCCTGTCGACCTGCAACGGGTGGTGCAGCAGTATGTGCGTCCGGAGCAGTTTGTGATTGTGGTGGTGGGGGATAAACGCCAGTTCGACAAGCCGTTGCAAAGCCTGGGCAACGTGGTCGAAGTTCCGCTGGAATAGCAGGCCCCTATCCAAAGCCCTATTGATAGCATATTATCAGTAGGTATGACCGCACCTGCGGTGGAGATTGAGCGGTATTCGGTGCGCTTTGGTGAGTTCCAGGCGCTGCACGATGTGAGCCTGAGCGTGCCCGAGGGGGCCTTCGTAGCTATTGTAGGCCCCAACGGAGCCGGCAAGAGCACCTTGCTTAAGGCCCTTCTTGGCTTAGAGCAGGGCTTGCTGCGCGACGGCCCTACCCGGATTGCTGGCAGCGTACGGGTTTTGGGCCACCCCCCCCGGGAGGTTCCGCCCGGCTGGGTGGGCTATGTGCCACAGGTCAAGGGCTTCGACCGCAGTTTTCCCGCCCTGGCCCTCGAGGTGGTGGTATCGGGGTTGCGGCGGCACTGGCCTTTCGTTGTTAGCCGAGAAGAGCGTAGACGCGCCAGCGAAGTGCTAGAAAAGGTGGGTGCTTTGCACTTAGCAAACCGCCGCCTGGGCAGGCTTTCTGGGGGTGAGCTTCAGCGGGTTTACCTGGCCCGTAGCCTGATCCGCCGTCCCCGGCTTTTGCTCCTGGACGAGCCCGCTACCGGTGTGGACGTGGTAGGGGAGGCCGATCTGTACCGCCACCTCGAGGCCTACCAGGCCGAGAGCGGGGCTACCATCCTGATGATCACGCACGACTGGGAAGCAGCCCAGCACCACGCCTCGGCGGTGCTGGTGCTCAACCGGCGGGTGATTGGCTATGGTCCGCCCGAAAAGGTGCTGTGCCACGAGTGCCTGAGCCAGGCTTTCGGACACGTGGGCCATGCACACCAGGTGATTTTGGGGGGACGCTAGTGCTCGAGGCCCTGCAACTTCCCTTTATGCAGCGGGCCCTGCTGGCCGGTTTGCTGGTGGGGGCTTTGGCCAGCTACCTGGGGGTGCTGGTGGTGCAGCGTCGCCTTTCCTTTCTGGGGGATGGCCTGGCCCACGCCGCCTTTGCGGGGGTGGCCCTGGGCCTTCTGCTTCAGCAGGATCCCCTGTGGGTAGCCATCCCCTTTGCGGTGGGGGTCTCGCTGCTCATCACCTGGGTACGGGAAAAGAGCAGCCTGGGTGACGACACCGCCATCGGGATATTTTTTGCCGTCTCGGTCGCGCTGGGGGTGCTGTTCATGTCCCTGCGGCAGGGCTTTGCCCCCGATGCGGTGGCCTACCTGTTTGGCTCCATCCTGACCGTTACCTCCACCGACCTGGGGCTGATGGGCCTGATCGCCCTGGGGGTGGTGCTCCTGGCCCCCTTGTGGCGCTACTGGGCCTATGCCACCTTCGACCGGGAGCTGGCCCTGGCCGACCGGCTGCCGGTGATCCGGCACGACTACCTGCTCTCGGCTTTGATTGCGCTGGTGGTGGTGGTCTCGGTGAAAGTGGTGGGAATCGTGCTCATTGCGGCTTTTGTGGTGATTCCAGCGGCCACAGCCCGCTTGCTCAGCCAGACCTTTGCGGCCATGACCCTGGTTTCTGTTCTGATTGGCACGCTATCGGTGCTGCCGGGCCTGGCGGCGGCCTACCTGTTTGATCTGCCTGCCGGCAGCGCCATTGTGTTGATCCAGGCCTTGCTGTTTGTGCTGGCCCTGTTGCTGCGCCGATAGGGGCAAAGGTGAAAACCCCCCTATTCCATACGGGTTTTAGGAAATTATACTGTGGGCATGTGGGTTTCGACGAAGGCGCAGTATGGTCTGAGGGCGCTGGTGGAAATTGGCCTGCGCCAGCCGCAGGCCGTACCCCTCAAGGACGTCGCTGAGGCCCAGGGCATTAGCCAACACTACCTCGAGCAGATCGCGGCCCAGCTTCGCCGGGCGGGGTTTATCCGTAGCGTGCGGGGGGCCCGTGGCGGCTATAAGCTGGGCCGCCCCAGTGAGAAAATCGATGCCCTCGAGGTGGTGGAGGCGCTGGAAGGAAGCCTGGCGCCGGTGATCTGCCTGGATGACCCCGAGCTGTGCTGGCAGACCGGGCACTGTTCCACCGAGAACCTCTGGAAGCGAGTGGATGAGGCCATGCGGGGGGTTTTGCGCAGCACCACCCTGAAGGACTTAATCGAAGAGCGACGGCTGATCGAGTCCCGCAAGCTGGTGCAGCTCGAGCCAACCATGTCCCTGACGCAGGGCGGCACGCCGCTCCAGCCATGATTTACCTCGACTACGCCGCGACCACGCCCCTCGACCCCGAGGTAAAGGCCATGGTGGAGGGGGTACTGGGGGTATACGGCAACCCCAGCTCGGTGCATAGTCCAGGGCGGGAGGCCCGAAGCCTGCTTGAGGAAGGGCGCGAGCGGCTGGCCCGGGCGATAGGGGCTAAGCCTCGAGAACTCGTGCTGACCAGTGGGGGCACCGAGGCCGACGCCCTGGCTCTGTATGGGGTCGCCCTGGCCCGGGGGCGGGGGCATCTGGTAAGCACTGCGGTAGAGCATTCTGCGGTACTGCTGGCCCTGAAGAACCTCGAGCGCCTGGGCTTTGCGGTTACCTTGCTTCAGCCCGACCAGCACGGTCTGGTCTACCCCGAACAGGTGGCCGAGGTCATCCGCGCCGATACCGTGCTGGTCTCGGTTATGGCGGTGAACAACGAGATTGGCACCCTGTACCCCATTCAAGAGATTGCCCAGGTCTGCCAGGCCCGGGGTGTACTTTTTCATACCGATGCGGTGCAGGCGCTGGGGAGCGTACCCTGCCACCTCGAGCATCTGGGGGCCGACCTGCTCTCGCTGGCGGCCCACAAGTTTTACGGCCCCAAAGGCGCTGGGGCCCTCTATGTGCGCAAGGGGGTGGAGCTTTTCCCGATTGTGCCGGGCAAGCAGGAGCAGGGCTACCGGGGCGGTACCGAGAACCTGCCGGCGGTGTATGGGATGGGCCTGGCTGCCGAAAAGGCGGTGGCGCTTTTGGCCGAGGAATCCCAGCGGCTTTTGGCCTTGCGGCAGCGGCTCGAGGCCCGGCTGCTGGCCCTGCCTGGAGTGGAGCTCAACGGCCACCCCACGCTACGCAGCCCCCGGCATGTAAACGTCACGGTCAAAGAGGCCGACGGTGAAGGGCTTTTGCTCAACCTCGACCTGCTGGGCGTGGCCGCTTCCTCGGGCTCAGCCTGCAGCAGCGGGAGCCTCGAGCCCTCCCATGTGCTGCTGGCCATTGGACGCAGCAGGGAAGAGGCCAGGGCCTCGGTGCGCTTTAGCCTGGGGCGCTTCACCACCGAGGCCGAGGTGGATCAGGCCGCCCGGGCCTTTGCCGAGGCCGTGGGGCGCTCGAGGGTCTACACCTAACCCCCTACTTTTTGCCGTTGCTTGAGGGCGGCTTCGCGCAGCTCACGCCGTAAAACTTTGCCCACGGCAGTTTTAGGCAGCTCGCTGCGAATCTCGTAGATGCGTGGCACTTTGTAGGCGGCCAGGTTCTCACGGCAGTATTTGTCCAGCTCTTCGCTGGAGAGGGTAATGCCGGGCTTGGGCACCACAAAAGCCGCCACTGTTTCACCCCGGTACTCATCGGGAAGCCCCACCACGGCGGCCTCGGCCACGCCGGGATGGGCAAACAGCACCTCCTCCACCTCACGCGGGTAGATGTTGTAGCCCCCGGCGATAATCATGTCTTTCTTGCGATCGACAATGTAAAAGTAACCGTCCTCATCCATGCGGGCCATGTCGCCTGTGAGGAGCCAGTCGATTTTGATGGTCTTGGCGGTCTCATCGGGGCGCTGCCAGTAGCCCAGCATGATGTTGGGCCCCCGCACGGCCAGCTCGCCCACCTCGCCCGGTGGCAGCTCGTGCAGGTTCTCGTCCAGAACTTTGGCATCGATGCCCGGCATGGGAATACCAATGCTGCCCATCTTGCGCAGGCCCGAAAGGGGGTTGCAGTGGGTGCAGGGTGCCGCTTCGGTAAGGCCGTAGCCCTCCACCAGCTTGCCTCCGGTGAGGGCTTCAAATTTTTTGGCTACCTCCACCGGTAAAGCCGCTGAACCGGAGATGCAGACCCTCACCGTGCCCACCTTGCGCTTTTCTATGCCAGGGAAGTTGATGAAGCCAATGTAGAGTGTGGGCACCCCAGGAAAGTGCGTAACCCCATGCTTCTCGATGGCCTCGATGCAGGGCTTGACCTCGGGGCGGGGCAGCAGCACGATCTTGTACCCACCTGCCAGGCCGTAGTTCATGCCCACAGTCATGCCGTAGACGTGGAAGAAGGGAATGGCCCCCAGCATGACCCCCTTGCCTTCGAATTCCTTTACCTCCTCGCCACCCCAGGCAATAACCTGGTAGGTGTTGGCCACCAGGTTGCGGTGGGTGAGCATGGCCCCCTTGGAAAGGCCGGTGGTTCCCCCGGTGTACTGCAGCAGGGCTACATCGTCGGGTTTGGCAGGGTAGGGCTCGGCAACCGGGGTTGCGCTGCGCAGGGCTTTGCTAAAGTCCAAACGCTTTGGATGCTGGGGAAGTGTGACCCAGCGCTTTTCCCGCCGGGCTTTGAGGGGGAAGAGAAGGTTTTTGGGGAAGGGCAGGTAGTCCTGGATGCCGGTGGTAAAGACCCGCTTGACCGGCACGTCCTCCTCAATTTCGGCGTAGCGGGGCCAGAGCATATCCAGGATGATCAGGGTCTCGGCCCCGGCATCGGAAAGCTGGTGGCGTAGCTCGCGGGGCGTATACAGGGGGTTGACGTTTACACAAATGCCCCCAGCCGCCAGCGTTCCGTAAAAAGCAATCACAAACTGGGGGGAGTTGGGCAGCATGATGGCGACCCTATCACCCGGCTGCACGCCCTGGGCCCTTAGGGCCCCAGCAAACTTCAGCACCGATTCCCAGAGCTGACGGTAGCCGATGACTTTACCCATGAACTCGAGGGCTACGTTATCGGGGTACTTTTGCGCACTATCGGCCAGCAGTTTCCAAAGCGGCGCCTCGGGGAACTGAACATCCGCCGGGACGCCTTTATCGTAGTGTTTTAGCCAGGGTTTCATCATCATCACGCTCCTGCGTTGGAGTCCTGCTTGGTTTGCTCCAAGTCTAGCAAAACCTATACCGAGTTCAAGCTGCGGCTGCTATTTGTGTCCTGAACAGACTTTGGGCCAGGTAGCCAACCGGCCCAGCACAGCCTTTTGTGGCAGGTATCCGGCAAGGAGATTGGCAGTGCTGCCTGGCTCGCTGCGCTGAAGGGCACGTGCGAAGTCATCGGGGCAAACAGGCTCGGCCCTGGCCTTTGGGGAACGGTGTCCAGCGCCCGCAGTTGACGGGCTGCCCCTGCGGTGTTTGACTATGGCGTATGAACCTTCAAGAAGCCATCGCCGCAATTACCCCCAGTCTGATTGAGATGCGCCGGGACTTTCACCGCCATCCCGAGCTTGCTTTTCAAGAGGTGCGAACGAGCGCCAGGTTGGCCGATTTTTTGCAGGGGCTGGGCCTCGAGGTTACTCGAGGGGTAGCCCAGACGGGTGTGGTGGCACGGCTTAAAGGTGCGAGGCCGGGTAAAACCGTGCTGGTGCGGGCCGACATTGACGCCCTGCCGATACAGGAGGCCTCCGGGGTGGAGTACAGCTCCCAGACGCCCGGTGTAATGCACGCCTGCGGCCACGACGGCCACGCCGCAATTGCCGCCCACGTGGCAGCCGTGCTGGTTCGCTTCAAAGACCAGATTGCCGGTGAGGTGCGATTTGCCTTTCAGCCAGCCGAAGAAATTGTTTCTGGGGCAAAGCCCATGGTGGAGGCGGGCGTGCTGGAAGGGGTGGACTCGGTGGTGGGTCTGCACCTCTATAGCCTGATGCCGACAGGCAAGGTGGGCGTGCGGCCGGGGCCCTCCATGGCTGCCGCCGATGCTTTTACCATCGAGCTGACCGGCAAGGGGGCCCATGCGGCCATGCCCCACGAGGGTGTGGACACGGTGCTGATGGCCGCACAACTCATCGTGGCGCTGCAAAGCCTGGTCAGCCGCGAGACCGACCCCATCCAAACAGCCGTAATCACCATTGCCACGGTTTCTGCTGGCGAGGGAGCACACAACATTATTCCCGAGACTGCCATCCTCAAAGGCACCTTGCGTACCTTCGACCCGACTTTGCGGGAAAAGCTTATACGGCGCATTAACGAGCTTTCGCAAGGCATAGCTGCCGCGATGGGCGGGCGTGCCTCTGTGAACTGGTTACCGGGTTCTCCGGCGGTGGTCAACGACCCCCAGATGGTAGAGCGCTTTCGGCGGGTAGCCCGTGAGGTGGTGGGGGAGAGCGCAGTGCTGGAAGTGCCTCCGGTAATGGGCGGCGATGATATGTCCGAGTTTTTGAACCGCCGGCCGGGCGTGTACTTCTGGCTGGGGGCTGGCGACCCCGACCTGGGCAAAAACCGGCCCCACCACCACCCTGGCTTTTGGATCGACGATACGCGCGCGCTACCACTGGGGGTAGAACTCATTACCCGTACCGTGCTAGATTTCCTGGCATAGGGTGGTCTTCGGAAAGAATGGCCCGACCCCAATCGGGAGAAGGGCTGTGGGTTCGTTTTTGCTGCTGAGAAGCTCGAAAACATGTGCCTGGGCTAGGTAGGCCACATCGCGGCATTTCCTGGTAGGCGCCCCCTTGTTTTCTCGGAGCAGTAAGAATGGTCAAGACCGCGATAGTGGGAGCTACCACAAAAAGCGGCTCTACAGACGGGCACACTAGGATATGCCATTATTGCTGCTGGTTTTGCTTTTGTCCTGGGCAGGGGCGCAGCGCTTACAGGATGTCCCGGCCCGGGATCAGGCGGCAATCCGGGCTGTAATCCTGGCCCAGATGGAAGCCTTTAAACGGGACGATGCTGCGAGGGCTTTTTCCTTTGCCTCACCTGGTATTCGCCAGGCCTTTCAGACCCCGGCGCGCTTTTTGGAGATGGTCAGGTCGTCGTATGCCCAGATTTACCGTCCCCTCAAGGTGACATTTGGTTCGGCACAGCGGTCGGTTGGCGCGCTCATGCAGGTGCGGCAGGTGGTCAACCTGGTGGGCCTCGATGGTCAAAAGGCGGTGGCCTATTACCTGATGGAGCGCCTGGAGGACGGAAGCTGGGTGATTGCTGGCGTGTACCTCGAGCTCGTCACTGACGACCAGACCATCTAATACCGGATTCAAAAAGATAATCTTCAAACAAAAAGCGCTAAGAGGCTATCTTTTTGAATCCTAGAGCACACCCCTCGCTGCGCTCGGCGAAGAAAGCGTATCCCTTCGGTCGGGTTAGTTCGTCACCGTTCGGTGACGAACTAACCGAATCTGGTATAACAGGAAAACCCCTGATCTTCTACATCAGGCGGGCAAAGTGCTGGCCGCCGCTTCCGCCAAAGGCCCAGCCCAGAACGAACCCTACTTGAATGGCCTGGAAACCCATCATCAGGTAAGCTACCCCAGGTATGGAAGCCCTGCTCAATACGGTGGTTCCGGTGGCCTTTATTGTCCTGACGGGCTACCTGGTGGGAAAGCGGATCGACTTCGACCTGCAAACCCTTTCCAAGCTGTCGATATATGTGCTGGTTCCGGTGCTGATATTTGACGCAATGCTCCGGGCCAAGCTGACTGGCGCCAGCGTGCTTGGTATTACCGCCGGCTTTTTTCTGGCATCGCTCGGGCTTTACTTGCTGGCGCTGGGCCTGAGCCGTTGGCTGCGCTTTGAGCAGGGTACAGCCAAGGCTATGATCGCTTCGGCCACCTTTCCCAACTCGGGCAACATGGGCCTATCGCTGACCTTTTTCGCCCTGGGGCAGCCGGGCCTGGATCGGGCCATTGTTTTTTTTATCGCCAGCAGCGTGTTGATGTTTGGCCTGGGGCCTGCGTTTTTGCGCGGGGGCGGTTTTTTGCAAAGCCTCTGGTTCACCCTGAAGCTGCCTCTGTTCTGGGCCCTGGCTGGGGGGTTGCTGGTGCGGGGGTTGAGCATTCCCCTGCCGCTGGGGTTGGGCGAAGGGGTGCACCTCTTAGGCCAGGCCTGCATCCCGGTGATGCTCCTGACCCTGGGCATTCAGATCGCTCGCTCCAAACCGGAGTGGGGCGGTTTTGAGCTTCAGGCCAGCGCTTTGCGCCTGGTGGCCGCCCCCCTGCTGGCGGCCCTGGCAGGGTGGGTTTTGGGGCTAGAGCGGCTCGACATTCAGGTTCTGGTGCTGCAAAGCGCCATGCCCATTGCCGTCAACGCCTTTTTGATGGCAGGGGAATTTGGTGGCGACGGTGTCCGGGCCGCCCGGGCGGTGGTGGCTTCGTCGGTGCTTTCATTTGTAACGATTCCAGTGGTGCTGCTGTTGATTGGGGTGGGCTAGCTCTTTTAGCCGGAAGGAGGGGCTGGAGGGGGCGGAAAAAACGGCGAACCCACCTCGAGCTGCAGCAAGGGGCTATTCTGCACCAGCACCACCAGGCGGTAATAACCATCATCCAGGCGTTCGAAGCGGGCCTGGTAGGTGCCCGGCTTTTCAACCCAGATGGAGCGCTCCTGAAATAGCTGATCGCCTTTGTACCAGCGCAGCTCGAGGTACACCGGCTCGGCCAGGTGCCGCACCGTCAGCCGGGCTACCGCTGCGCTTTCAGCGGGTTCCAGGGTTCCGCTGAGGCTGGTGCGGTTGGGCAGGGTGGCGCGACCCGGGTCGAGCGGCACAAAGGTGTAGCGGCAAGCCGGTAACAGCAGGCCAACTAGTAAAAGCCAATGTAGGAGCTTCATAGTCCTTCACCGGCTGTGACCAGGCTCAAAAGGGCCACCGGCGCGGTTTCGGCCCTCAGGATACGTGGCCCCAGTGTGATGGGGGTGAAACCCCGCTCTTCCAGTAGCTGTATCTCATCGTCGCTGAGGCCCCCTTCTGGGCCGGTCAGCAGGGCGGTGGGCTTCTGGGGGTCCCACACCTCCCGCACCCGGGCCGAGGTTCTGGGCTGGGCTACCAGCCCCTGCGACACTGGGGGAAGCAGTTTGAGCGGCAGGAGTGGCTTTACTTCGGGAACCACGCTGCGCTCGCACTGCTTGGCCGCCTCGAGGGCAATCCGGCGCAGGCGCAGCAGCTTGTTCTCGCTTATCTCCCGCACCACACAGTGCTGGGTCAGGATGGGCACAATGGTGCTGGCTCCCAGCTCGGTGGCGGCCCGCACCACCTCGGCCAGGTGGTCGCCCTTGAGCAGGGCCACATACAGGCTGACAGGGTGTGGGGGCTCTTTGCTGGCCGGCCAGGTTTCTTCCACCTGCAGGCGCACCCAGCCTGGCTCGGTTTGCACCACCCGGGCGCGGCCTTCTGTGCCCTTGCCGTCGAATACCGTGAGCGTGTCGCCCACCCGGGCCCGCAGCACATCCAGCAGGTGGTGGGCCTCCCGTCCGCCCAGCTCGACTTCGGGCTGGATGATGGGAACAAAAGCACGGTGGGGACGCATAGCTCTTTAGCAGGCGGCATAGGTCAGGCAGACCCACTCGCCTTCCTGCCTGCGTGACAGCAGCTCGAAGCGGTTGGCCTCGAGGGCGCTGCGAACGATGGGCTCACGTTCGGCCAGGATGCCGGAGAGGATCAGGGTTCCACAAACCCCAAACAATTCGCGGTACTTTTGGGCAAAATAGGCGTGCAGCTCGGCAAAGAGGTTGGCTACTACCAGGTCGAAGGGGCCTTCTATGTCGTCCAGGCTGCCCTGCTTAAACGAGGCCTCGACCTGGTTGTACCGGGCATTTTCGACGGCCTGGGGGATGACAGTTGGGTCGATGTCTATTCCCAGCGCCTCCGCTCCCAGCAGGGCCGCCCCAATGGCCAGAATGCCCGAACCCGTGCCTAGGTCGAGCACCCGCATCCCGGGCTCGGTTCGCTGGGCCAGGGTTTCCAGGGCCATACGGGTAGTCTCGTGATGGCCGGTGCCAAAGGCCATGCCCGGCTCGATGACAATGCGTTTTTCCTGGCCTTCCCACTCATGCCAGGGGGCCAGCACCACAAAAGGCCCGGCCCGTACCGGCTTCAGGTCGCGCTTGTAGGCCTCGAGCCAGTCGGTATCGGGCAGCTCGAGCCACTCCCCCGGCAGGGGCAGTTCAACCCGCTCGGGAAAATAAGCCCAGACCTCGCCGGGCTTCTCCTCGAGGCCCCTGGCCCCTTGCTCGAACAAAAAGGCCGAGTATAGGTCGAGGGTTTGAAAGTCTCCACGTAAACGAAAAACGTGCATACCATAGTTTACCTGCTGAAGGCTCTTCAACCGCTGGGCACTAAGGTCAGGCGCAGGCTTCCCGCAAGCTTTTCGCCCGGTTCCAGCACCCGCACCCCCGTATTTTCCCAGCCCTGGCTCAACAGGTTGAAGCCATCGGTGGCGTGAGTGACGGGCTCGAGGGCCACGCTTCCATCGGGGGCGGTGAAGACCACCAGGTGCGAGAAGATGGGGTCTGCGCTTAGCTCCATGCGCCAGTCGGAACCGGGCCAGTCCAGGCTTAGCTTTCCATTCCAGCCTGCGAACACGTGGTCCAGCGTGGTCGCGCCGACCGGCCTGGGCTGCGAGAAGTCGAACTCGGGCGGTATGGCCTCGGCAGGCCGGGTGGGGAGGCAGCTGGCATCGGTCAGGTAGATGTGATCGGCCCCGAAGCAGAGCAGGGCCTCGCGAGAGTTGCCCAGGTGGCGCATGAAGTACGGGTGATGCCCAAACCCCGCCGGCATGGGTTCAGTTCCCACATTCACCAACGTCGTCGAGGTTTCAAGGCTATCCCCTTGCAGCCGGTAGGCTACTTCCACCCTGAAGGGGAACGGGAAGTTCAGGTCGTGGAGGCTCGAAGCGTCGAAAGCGCAATGCAGGGTGTGCTCGTTGATGCGCAGTGCGCTCCAGGGCCGCCCGTGTACCTCGCCGTGCAGGGTCTGCCCGTCGGGCCAGTTGGGGCGAAGCTGGTAGGTTTTACCGGCAAACACAAAGCGCCCCTCCCGGATGCGGTTGGAGTAGGGGGCCAGGATGTAGCTCGAGGTGTCGGGGGAGTGCTTTTGCACCAGGGCTGCGGGCGAGGTTGGGCGCAAAATGGGCAGCCAGAATCCCGCTTGGTGGAGCTCGAGGCCCACGATGCTAGCCCCCAGCTCGGGCGCGACGGTCAGGCGGAGTGAGCGGTTTTGCAGAATCTCTAGGTGCATTGGCTTCAGTCTGAAGGTTAGCGGGCAAAAATCCAAGCCCTGGGCACTTTTCAGGCGGGCAATAGCGCGCGAATCTGCCCGACCAGGGCCTCGAGGTAGTCGAAAAACAAAGGGCCGTAGTGGGCCAGCTCGTCGCCCCCGGTAACCACCAAGGGGAAGCACCAACCCCGTTCGGCCAATAGGCGTTGGGCTTTTTCCAGTGGCCTCGAGCGGTGCGGTTTGGGTTCGTATATCACCAGCTCTGGCCCCCGGCGCGCCACCTCGGCCAGATCGGGCTGGAAGTAGCTCTGGGGGTGCTCGGCGAAGATGTTTTGCAGGCCCAGGTAGCGCAGGGCTTCGCCCACATAGCTGCCCCGCCCTACCGTAATGGGGCCGCCCAGGTCGAACTCGAGGTAAACCCGAAGGGGTGGAAGCGCTTTGTAGAGCGCGCCATAGCGCTCTGAAAGACGGGCACACAGCCCGGTGGCCGCCTCAGTTGCCTCCAGCAGGGCCCCCAATACGGCGATGTTCTCCAGGATGCCATAGGGGCTTTGCGGCAGGGGGATTGGGAAGATGGGAAAACCCCGCCGGTGCAGCTCAAAGAGCAGTTCCCGCTGTACGCCGGTGCTGATGAGCACTAGGTCGGGTTTGAGGCTTTCCAGCAGTTCCCAGCGCACCCGGGTATAGCTCGAGACCACCGGCAGGCTCAAGGTAGCGGCAGGGCGGTAACAGAAGGCGCTGCGCCCCACCAACCGCTCGCCCAGGCCCAGGGCAAAGAGGGTCTCGGTGACGTTGGGGGCCAGCGACACAATGCGCTGCGCAGTGTCGGGCAGCTCGAGGGGCCCCAGCCAGTCGTGCACCAGCTTCACCGTTGCACCTCCTCGAGCCAGGCCTCCACCCTGCTGTACAGGGTGTCCAGGTCGGCGTCGTTCCAGATGACCCAGGTGGCCCGACGCACCTTATCCTCTTGCGGGAGCTGGCTCTGGTCGCGGGCCTCGAACTCGGCTTCGGAGAGGCCGCTGCGGGCCATCACCCGGGCTTTGCGTAGGTCAGTGGGGGCGGCCACCACCAGCACCCCGGCAAAATCTTTTTCACGCCCGGTCTCGAACAGCAGAGGAATGTCGTGCACCACCAGGCGGTGCCCCGCTTGACGGGCTTTTTCGGTTTCTTCCCGCATGCGCTGGCGCACGTAGGGGTGGATCAGGGCCTCGAGCCGCCTGCGGGCCTCTGGGTCGCTGAATATCAATCGCCCAAGTGCAGCACGATTGATCTCTCCACCTGAACACGCCTCTGGAAAGGTTTGGCAAATCTCCGACTTCAAGACCAGAGCTCCTTCACGGGCATATTCGTCCGCATCCAGAACCGGCACACCCAACGCCCGCAAACGCTGGGCCACCGTGCTCTTGCCGCTGCCAATGCCTCCGGTAAGACCAATGAGCCGCATCAGGGCCTAGCATACTGCCCTTCTTTATGTAACGCCGAGCGGTGACTTCTTCACCGGCCAGGGCCAAAAACGGTGTCAAACTGGGGCTATGCGATGGTTTTTGGTAGCCGTGTTGACTGCACTGGCAGCCTGTACCGCTAACCCTGGGGTCTCGTACACCCCAGAGGACCATCTATCCTCTTTGAATGCCGTCAACCAGGCCCGTGCCCAGGCCCGTAGCTGCACCACGGATGGCAACACCAAAGCCTACTACCCTGCGCCTGCCCTTACCTGGAACGGCCTGCTGGGCGAGGTGGCCCGCCAGCGGGCGGAACACATCCAGCAGACCGGTCAGTTTAGCCATAAGGAGGGCTCGAGCAACACCTATGCCGTAGCTATCCGAGCCCAGCAGGTGGGCTACAAATACCTTGACATTCGAGAGAACCTGGCCTACAACTACGCCTCCGCTGAGACGGTAGTGGCTGCCTGGTCATCGAGCACCAGCGGCCACTGCAACACCCTCATGGAACCCCATCTGCGCGAGATGGGCATGGTTCGGCGCGGCGACTACTGGGTGCTGGTGGTGGCCCAGCCCCAGCCCTAGCGCCTGCGGCGGCGCTTGCGCTTCGATGAAGAAGCCTTTTCCCCACTTGGCTGGGGGGATGCGCTTGGCGCTTCGCCCCAGGAGCCAAAATAAATTTTCTGAGCATTGACCTTAACCGGCTTCTGGAAACCCCGCCGCTCGTCGGGCGGGCCCACCACCCGCCTCGAGCGGGCCCTGGTATGGGGGGCCGGGCTTTTGGGTTCGGTGGCGACTATCTTGCGCGCTGGCTTGGCGGTCGCAGCCGCCTTGGGCTCCTGGGCGGCTGGTTTTGTGCCCTTCCCACGCTTGCCCCGGCGGCGCTTTTTGCTCTGCTCCTGTTTGGGTGGTTCGGGTGGGGTTTCCGACTGATAAAACTTTTCTGTCGGCACCAGATCAATCTGCCGGGCCGATGGGTTGGCTCCTTCAATTTTTACTTCCATCTCGTCTCCTATTCGAATGCGGCGTTTGGTTCGCAGGCCTTCCAAAGCCAGCAGGTCTTCGATGTACTGGTAGTGGTCGTCCTCGAGGGCCCCTAGCCGAATCATGCCCTCCACCCCGTTCTTGAGGCTCACAAACACCCCGAACCCGGTAACGCCCGAGACCGTGCCCCGGAAGGTCTCGCCTCGGTGCCTTAAGGCCCACAGGCACTGGTAGTACTTGGTCAACTCGCGCTCGGCGTTTTCGGCGGCCCGCTCGCGTTCGGAGGTATGCTCGGCAATTTTAGGAAACCGCTGGCTCCACTCCTCCTTACGGGCCTGGGTAATGCGGCGCTGGAGCAGGGTGCGCAACACCCGGTGCACCACTAGATCGGGATACCGCCGGATGGGGCTGGTGAAGTGCAGATAGTGTTCGGCAGCCAGCCCAAAATGCCCCAGGTTTTCAGCAGCATAGCGGGCCAGGCGCAAAGAGCGCAGCAGCAGGGTCGAGACCACAGGCTCCTCTGGGCGGCCTTCGGCTTGCTTCAGGATGCTTTGCAGGGCCTTGGGGGAGAGCTCGCCTCCCGGCAGGCTGTAGCCCAGCTTACCCAGGGCGGCCACCAGCTTATTGTAGGCCTCTTCGCTGGGGTCCTCGTGGACGCGAAACAGGGTGGGGATGTCTCGCTCGGCCAGGTGCTTGGCCACCACCCGGTTGGCCAGCAGCATCAGCTCTTCGATCAGGCTGCGGGCGCGGGGCTCATTCTGCGGAATCAGGTGCAGGCTGCCGTCCTCGTCTACCTCCACCTTTACCTCGGTGAAGCGAAAATCCAGCGCGCCCTCTTCCAGTCGGCGGGCTTTTAGGGTCTGGGTGAGCCTGAGCAGGAGCTTCAGGTCTTCTTCGAGCCCCGAACTCCTGTCGGGTGGCAAGACCTGGGTTTGTTCGGGGTGCTTTAGCCCCTCGGCAAAGGCCTCGACCTCGGTATAGGTCAGGCGGGCCACGCTGCGGATGACCCCCTCGGCAAAGCGGTAGTCCTTGACCTTGCCCTTGGGCGTGAGCTCGACCAGCACCGAGATGACCAGCCGGTCTTCGTAAGGTTTGAGCGAACAGATGCCGTTGGAAAGCTGCTCGGGCAGCATGGGCAGCACCCGGCCCGGCAGGTACACGCTGGTTGCGCGGGCGTAGGCTTCGTGATCTAGGGGCGAGAACTCTTTCACATAGTGTGAGACATCGGCAATGTGGATTCCCACCCGGTAGTTGCCGTTCGGGAGCTGCTCGATGTGAATCGCGTCGTCGAAGTCTTTGGCATCGGCCCCATCGATGGTAAAGACCCGCAAGGCCCGAAAATCCTCCCGCCGCTCAACTTCTTTTGCGTCCAGATGGGCTATCTTTTGGGCTTCCTCCAGCGCTTCAGGCGGGAATACACTCCTAAGCTCGTACTTGGCGATGATGGCCTCGGTCTCGACCTCGGGGCTATCGCCTTGGCCCAGATAGCCGGCAAACTCGCCGTAAGGCTCCTGGGGCTTGCGCCCGCTGGGGTAGGTGACCCGCACCACCAGACGCGCCCCGCTTTCCAGGCCCTCGAGCCCCTCGGGCTTGAGCTTGAGCGCGGGCAGCCGGGCATCGTCGGGCTTGAGCCAGGCAAACCCCTGCTTGAAGTAGAGCCGTCCCACCACCTGGTGATGGGCCCGCTCGAGCACCTCCACCACCACCCCCCAGGGTTTGCCATCGCGGCCTGGGGGACGCGGCTCGGCGCGTACTCGATCCCCGTGCCAGGCCCCGCCGGTGTGGCCTTTGGGAATGTAAAGGTCGGGTAAGTCGGGGTTGGCCGGGATCACAAACGCAAATCCTGCGGCGTGGGCTTGCAGACGACCCTCGAGGCCCTTTTGCGCTAGCGCCTCGGGAAGCTGGTAGAGTTTGCGCCGTGGCTCGACCACTTTGCCCTCGACTACCAGCAAGTCCAGGGCCTCTTTGGCCTGCTCCTTGTCGAGCCGCAGGCTCCGCACCAGCTCGCGCAGACTAAAGCGCTTTTTGGGGTGCTTTTTGAGATACTCGTAAATCTGCTCAAGCATGATGTTTTTAGGTCGAGAAGTTCGAACTACCGTATCGCACGCTCAGCGCTCCTCGCCTCATCATAAAGCACCCACGCTGGGTTATTCACACATCCCAGGCTAAAGAACGCCCTCGAAGGCCAGCCGGGTAGCGCTCAGGGCCCCCTCCAGCGCCTCCACGCACTGGTCGATGTGGGTTTTTTCCACGATCAAGGGTGGCTCCAGGCGCACCACCTTGGGATTGTTGAGGCCAAAGGCCGTCAGTACCCCGCGGGTAGCCAGCTCGGCCACCACCACCGCGCCGATGTCGGCATCGCTGAACTCGAGGCCCACCAACAAACCCCGCCCCCGCACCTCCTGGATAAACTCGGGGTAGGCCTGCTGCAACCCGGCCAGTTGCCCCATCAGGTAGTGGCCCATTTCCAGGGCGCGGGCGGGTAGATCCTCGCTGAGCGTTACCTCGATAGCCGCCAGTGCCGCCGCTGCTGCCAGCGGGTTGCCCCCAAAGGTGGTGGAGTGAATCAGGGGCTCGGTCTTGTAGATGCTCAGGATTTCCGGGCGGCAGATGGTGGCCGAGATGGGCATCACCCCGCCCCCCAAGGCCTTGGCGCTCACCAGGATGTCGGGCTCTACCCGCTCCCAGTCCACCGCCCAGAGCTTGCCGGTGCGGCCCATACCGGTCTGCACCTCGTCGGCAATCAGCACCACCCCTTTTTCGCGGGTTATACGCCGCACCTCGCGCAGATACCCCTCGGGGGGCACCCGGATGCCCCCCTCGCCCTGGATGGGCTCCACGATCACCGCCGCGGTGTCGGGGCCGATGGCCGCCTCGATGGCCTGGGCATCGCCGTAAGGCACCACCGTTACCCCCGGCACCAGAGGTCGCGCCGGAAGCTGGTAGTGCTCGCGCGGCGTGACCGAGAGGGCCCCCAGGGTTTTGCCGTGGTAGCCCCCCTGGGTGGTGATAAAGCCCGGCTTGCCTGTGTAGAAGCGGGCAAACTTGAGCGCGGCCTCCACCCCCTCGGCGCCGGAGTTGCCGAAGTAGACCATCGAAAGCTCGCCAGGGGTAATCTCGGCCAGCCGGGCGGCCAGCCTGGTGGTGGGCTCGGAAACCAGCACCCGCACCGACATGGGCATTTTGTCGAGCTGGGCCTTGGCTGCCTCCACCACCTTAGGATGCCGGTGGCCCAGCGACAGGGTTCCGTACAGGCCCAGAAAATCCAGGTAGCGCTTGCCTTCGGTGTCCCAGACGTATACCCCTTCGGCGTGGGACTCTACTTTGTCCAGCCCGGTAAAGCGCAAAAGCCCTGCCAGGCCGGGGTTGATGTGTCGTTCGAACTGTTCGAAAAGGGTCATGATCGGTTCTGAGTTTATCACGCTCGAGGCCGCACTGTTTGATGCGCGGTCTGGGGAACTACGCACGCTGTATGTGCTCCACGCGAAGCCTTCACTCTTGTTCTGGGCGACAAGGCGATATTTTGGCCCCAGGCGCGTACGAGCGCGCGCTGCATCCTGCATGATCATCGAGCGCTGCGAAGCCCTGCCGGATGAGTCCCGTCAGATTCTGGGGATTTGCACCAAGCACGAAGCCTCCGAGCGACCTTTTCGGGAGCTTTAGGCTTCAGGTTCGCTTCTTGCGTTTGGTTTTGGCAGCGGGCTGGTGCTCCGGGTGCTCATCCAGCAAAATCACCGAACCCCCCGGAAGCCGACCCTCGCGCAGGATGGCCTCGTAGACCAGGCGCTCGTCGTCGGTGAGCTCGAGGTCCGGGCCGCGTTGCTGGAGCAGGATGCGTGCGGGAATGTAGTTCCAGGGGCCGCCAATGCGGTCGGGTAGGCGCCCGTGTTCCTTGAGGTAGGGCACCACGCCCAGCATGGCGTAGAGTGCCGCCGTAACCTTTAGCTCGCGCTCGCTCCTTGGTTTTTCGCTATTTGGGCTTTTTGCAGCTCCAGCCATGACGCCTCAGCATACGGCCAGCGCTTTTTCAGTTCGGCGGAACCAGGTGCCTAAGCAAAGGCTCGGCAACCGTAGCCGGAATCCGCACCGCCTTACCCTGTGCGTCCTGGCAAAGGTGGCGGGTATAGCCTTCGGCCAGGAGGGTCTGGCCCCTCCAGACCCGGTACTGGTAGCGAAGCGTGCGCGAGGAAGCCTCGCAGAGCCAGACCTCGACCTCCACCCGCTCGCCGAAGCGGGCCGGCTGGCGGTAGATTAGGCCCAGCTCCACCACGGCAAAAGCCAGGCCTTGGGCCTCGATCTGGGGATAGGGCAGGCCGATCTGCTCGAGCCACTCCACCCGCGCGGCCTCGAGCCAGACCACGTAGCTGCTGTGGTGCACCACGCCCATGGCGTCGGTTTCGGCGTAGCGAACGGTAATCGGTAAACGCACCCTCATATCTGCCTTCCCAGGCGCTCTAAGAGCGCCACCAGTTCCGCAGAAACCGGCTCGATGAGTTCGGCCGGGCCTTCCACCATCACCCGCACCAGCGGCTCGGTGCCGGATGGGCGCACGTTGACCCGCCCCTGGCCTGATAGCTTTTGTTCGGCCTCCTGGATGGCCTGGTGAAGCTCGGGCTGCTGCATGACCTTTTGCTTGTCTGAGACCCGCACGTTCTTCAAAAGCTGGGGGTACATGGGCAGGGCCTCGTACCACTCCGATAGGTCGCGCCCCGATTCGCGCATGGCCCGCAGGGTCAGAATGGCCGTGAGCATGCCGTCGCCGGTGGGGGCGTGGTCGAGGAAAAGCACATGGCCGCTCTGCTCCCCGCCCAGGGTCAGGGCCGAGGCTTTGAGCTTCTCGTAGACGTAGCGGTCGCCCACCGCGGTACGGTAGAAGTTGATGCCGGCCTCGCGCAGCTTGACCTCGAGGCCCATGTTGCTCATCAGGGTGCCCACCACCCCCGGCTCGCGCCGTACCAGGGCGTTCAGGTAGAGCACGTGGTCGCCGTGAAACTCGCGCCCGTGCCGGTCTACCAGGATGACCCGGTCGCCGTCGCCATCGAAGGCCACCCCCAGGTCGAAGCCCATCTCCACCACCTGTTGGCGCAAAACTTCGGGATGGGTGGAGCCGCAGCCCTTGTTGATGTTGCGCCCGTCTGGGGTGTTAAACATCACAAACACCTCGGCCCCCAGGCGCTGAAAAAGCCGGGGGGCCAGGCGGTAGGTGGCCCCGTTGGCGGTATCGAGCACCACCTTGAGGCCCTCGAGGCTGCCCCCTTTGGACGATAAAAAGTCCAGGTACATCCGCTCGGCCTCGCGGAAGTCGGAAACCGTACCGATGCCATCGGTCTTGAACTCGCGCTCCAGGAGGCCCTCAATTTCGCTTTCTACCTCGTCGGGCAGCTTGTCGCCGGCGGCGCTAAAAAACTTGATGCCGTTGTCCTGGTAGGGGTTGTGGCTGGCCGATATCATCACCCCGGCGGTGGCCCCCAGGGCCTTGGTCAGGTAAGCCACGCCTGGTGTGGGCAGCACCCCCAGGTGCTCGACCTGTACGCCCTGGGACATCAGGCCCGCGGCCAGGGCGGCCTCGAGCAGGTCGCAGGACTGGCGGGTGTCCTTGCCCAGCAGCACCACCGGCTTCTTCTGGGCGCTTTTGAAGTAGGCTCCTGCGGCCTGGCCCAGCTTGAGCACAAACTGCGGGGTCAGCGGCGGCTCTCCCGCCACACCCCGCACGCCGTCGGTTCCAAAGTATTTGCGTTCCATCTTGCACAGTTTATACCTGCTCCGAAAGGTATTCGGTTCTCTTGTCGAAGGCCGCCTACTCTGCCAGCCTGAGTTCATGAAAAAGCTAGCCTTCTTGATCCTGCTAGGGGGCCTGTCGCTGGCCCAGCCGCAGGCTGGCACTTCGCCCTTTGTGGACGTGCCCCCATGCCACTGGGCCAGAGCGGCCATCGAGGCCATTGCCCGGCCCGACCCCAATGCAAGGCCGCAGCCCTCAGCACTCCTGGCCGAAAACGCCCTGCGGCAGGTCTTCGAGGGCCTGAAGTGCAACGACCCGCTCTGGAGCGAGCGCTTTTTGCAAAACCCCGCGCCTGGTTTTGGGCGCACCGGCATCGCTTTGAACAGCTTTGAGCTGAGCGGTATCCAAACCCGGCTCACGGGTAACCGGGCCACCCTGCGTTTCAGCCTGCTGGTGGTGCTGGACGGTAGCGCGGTGCGGCGCAGCGGCGAGGCCCAGCTGGTGTTTGCTGAGCAGGGCTGGAGGGTGGTTTATACCAGCCTGGTTAACCTGAACCTGCCAGTATTTCCGCCCTAGCCAGGCCCGCCCGCTGAGACAGCCAGGCCTGAAACTCGGCCAGGCCCCGTCTGAACATGCGGGTGCGCCTCTCCGACTTCCTGCCCCGACCGCCTTCGACCGGAACCAGCCCCCAGTTGGCGTTCATGGGCTGGAAGTTGTCGGGGTTGGCGCTGGCCAGGTAGCGCACCAGGCCACCCAGCATGGAAGCCTCCGGTGGAATCAGGGGTTCTTGGCCCTGGGCCAGGCGGGCCGCGTTTAGTCCGGCTAAAAAGCCTGTAGCGGCGGACTCGAGGTAGCCCTCCACCCCACACAGCACCCCCGCTACCAAAAGCTTCGGATGCGCCCGAAACTGAAGGGTGGGCTCGATCAACCGCGGAGCGCACAGGTAGGTGTTGCGGTGCATGACCCCGTAGCGCACGATTTCGGCGTTCTCCAGGCCGGGTATGCTTTGCACCACCAGCTTCTGGTCGCCCCACTTGAGGCCGGTCTGAAAGCCCACCAGGCTCCACATCTGGCCGCGCCGATCCTCGGCCCTAAGCTGCACCACCGCGTAGGGCTCTTTGCCGGTTCTGGGGTCGGGCAAACCCACCGGCTTCATGGGGCCAAAGCGGGGGGTATCGTAGCCACGGCGGGCAATTTCCTCGATGGGCATACAGCCTTCAAAGAACTCGAGCTTCTCCCACTCGTGGGGTGTGTGTTGGCGGGCCTGGCTCAGCACCTCGTAAAAACGCCGGTACTGGGCCTCATCCATGGGGCAGTTCAGATAATCGGCGCTCTGCCCGTAGCGCCCGGCCCGGTAGACGATGTCCATGTTGATGCTCTCACCCAGCACCACCGGTGCGGCGGCATCGTAAAACCCCAGGAATTCGCTGCCCAAAAGCGCACGCAGGTGCTCCGACAGCGCATCCGAGGTAAGCGGGCCGGTGGCCAGCACGGTAATGCCCTCCGCCGGGATGGCCGTTAGCTCCTCGCGCACCACCTCAATGCTGGAGTGGGCCTCCAGGGCCCGGGTAATTTCTTGTGAAAAGCCCTCCCGCTCCACCGCCAGCGCACCCCCCGCCGGTACCCGGTTCCGCTCGGCAGCCTGCATGACCAGGGAGCCCGCGGCCCGTAGCTCGGCCTGCAGCAGGCCTTTGGCGTTGGTTTCCCCCTCGCCTCCCAGGCTATTCGAACAGACCAGCTCGGCAAAGTGAGCGGTCTGGTGGGCGGGGGTCATGCGGTGGGGCCGCATCTCATACAGCCGAACCTGTGCTCCCAGGCGGGCCGCGGTAAAGGCGGCCTCTGCACCCGACAGGCCCGCTCCGATAACATGAACCTTGGTCATCTCTGTAGTGTAACCCAGGCCTCAGCGCCCATACATGCTTCCGTGGCAATATGTGTTTACGCCAACTTTTATTCGTTGCTCTTTCCACCGTGTGCGTAGCCAGCAAAGGGAGGTAGCTATGCGTTTTAGGGAGGAACTGGTGCTCAACATTAAGGCCCCACGGGAGGCGGTCTGGGCCGCCTTTCAGGATTTCTCGAGCTGGCCGGGCTGGGCTAAGGCCATCAAGGAGGTCAGCCGGGTCGGCTCGGCCTGGCGCTTCAAGGCCCGGGGGCAACCGCCGGTAGACCTAGTTTGGGTGGCCGAGGCCACCGAACGTCGCCCTCCGGAGTTTCTCGCGTTCCAGAGCGTGCCGGGTATTCCACACAACCTGAAAATCTCCGGCTGGCTGCGCCTGAGCGAAACTGAGGAGGGAGGCACCCACCTCGAGCTTTTGTTGGAAGGCCACCCCCACTACGACAGCCCCCTGCTGGACAAGGCCGCCGACTGGTATGCGACACTCTTCGGGGAACCTAACAAACTGCTCAAGGTAACCTTTGAACAGTTCAAAGAACACCTGGAAAAGACGCACAGCCAGCGGGAGCTTTCCGCTTCCAGCACCTGAAAATTCCAAAGCTCTGCTGTCCTGCCAGCCAGCTATTGCTGGTAGCAGAGATTCGATTGACTCACCGGGCACCGATGCGCTTCAGCCAGGGGCTTTGCTCGAGAATCGGGACTGCCAGACCGGTCGCATGTGCGCTTTTCGTACCTGGCAGCTTTTTGCCGCTGTGCCGTAAGATAAAGGCATGGACAGACGAATACGGGTGCTTATAGCCAAGCCAGGACTCGACGGCCACGACCGTGGGGCCAAGGTGGTTGCCAGGGCTTTGCGCGATGCGGGGATGGAGGTCATTTACACCGGCTTACGGCAGACCCCAGAGATGATCGTCTCGGCGGCCCTGCAAGAAGATGTCGACGCCATCGGGCTATCGGTGTTGTCGGGCGCACACATGCACTACTTTGGGGAGGTGCGTCGGCTCTTAAAAGAGCAAGGGGCCGACGATATTTTGCTCTTTGGCGGCGGTATTATCCCCGACGAAGACGTGCCCCACCTGAAAGAGATGGGCGTGGCAGGGGTTTTTGGGCCCGGTACCAGCACCCAGGACATCGTGGAATTTCTGAAGAAATCTGTTCCAGAGCGCTGGGCTGCTCAGGGCTAAAGTTCTGTAGCGGCACTTTCCGCCGGAGTAAAAAAATGGCAACCAAATCTAAAAATACCAAAGTAAGCCGCAAAAAACGGGCCCCCAAGCCCACGTCGAAGCCCTTACCCACGGCCTGGGTGAGGGTGCCTGACGAAGCGGAATTGCCGGAGGATGTTCGAGCTTTATTCGGAAAATTCAGAGATAAAACTGGTTTTGTTCCCAACGTGGCCCGCAACTTTGCCCTTACGCCAGAGCACTTCTTGCGCTGGTTTCGCTACTACGACTTCCTGATGCGGGGCGAAGACCAAAGCCACCTCAGTCGCAAAGAGCGCGAGATGATTGCAGTGGTGGTCTCTGCCGCCAACGAGTGCGAGTATTGTCTGGCCTCACACTCGGCCTATTTGCGCGAAATCACGGGCGACCCGGTTTTGCCTGATGTGCTCGCGGCCAACTACCGGCGGGCCCACCTGACCCCACGGGAACACGCTTTGCTCGAGTTCGTTCACCAGATTACGGTAGACTCCGCCGTGATGAGCTCGGCTGATGTGCAAATGTTGCGCACCATTGGCTATAGCGACGAAGCCATCTTCGAGGCAGCGCAGGTAGCCGCCATGTTCAACTTCACCAACCGCATCGCCAACGCAATGGGCTGGGTGCCCAACGAGGAGTACTACTACCAGCACCGAAGCAAGAGGGGAGACTAGTGCCATGCAAGGCTTGAAGCCGTTTGCTTTGTGGGCCCTGATTGCGCTTCTGGTGGGGCTGCTGCTTTACCTGGCCCAGCAGCAGGGCTGGATTCCCGGCAGCTTCCCATACTGGGCCTTGGGCGTGGTGCTGATGCTTGCCCTGGGCTTTGCCAATCTGCTGGCTCGAGGGCCCCGCTAGCCACATGGCTAGATTAATTGCCTGCACCATACAAGCAACCACCTGCTCTGCTTCGACAAGCCCAGCAACCGCAGGATTCAAAAAGATGGCCTCATAGAGCGCTCTTCACAAGTATTGAGCCACTCGCAACTCGATGGCTTTGTCCTGCACAGCACAGTTGCCTCCCGCATGGGAGGCAACGCCTGTGAAGACTGCGATGAGACTTTTTGTTGGAAGTTTATCTTTTTGAACCTGGCATTGGCTCTTGTGCTAGATGTGAATCGGCTTGTCCCAGGTGGCCAGCGCGGCTTCCTTGAGAACCTCGGCCAGGGTGGGGTGGGCATGGGAAGCTCGAGCTAGGTCTTCCGAAGAGGCGTGGAAGGCCATGGCCACGGCGGCTTCGGCAATCAGGTCGCCGGCCCTGGGCCCGATGACGTGCACCCCCAGAATCCGGTCGGTCTCGGCATGGGCCAGAATCTTGGCGAAGCCGTCGGTATCGTTCATGGCCCTGGCCCGGCCATTGGCCGAGAAGGGAAACGAGCCTTTTTTGTAGGCAACACCAGCAGACTTTAGTTCTTCCTCGGTTTTTCCCACCGAGGCGATCTCGGGATGGGTATATACCACGTTGGGAATGGAGTTGTAGTCCACGTGGCCATACCCCGTTACCATGTACTCCACCGCGGCATAGCCTTCTTCTTCAGCCTTGTGGGCCAGCATGGGGCCGGCAATCACGTCGCCAATGGCGAAAATGCTGGGTACCGCTGTCTGGTAGTGGGCGTTGACCGGAATCCGGCCCCGCTCGTCGGTGGTGAGGCCCACGTTTTCCAGGCCCAGTCCATCGGTGTTTGGCACCCGTCCGGTGGCCAGCAGCACCCGGTCGGCCACCAGGGGTTCGCCCCCTTCGTACTCCACGATGCCCTTGCCGTCTTTGGCGTAGGCTGCGGTTACGCGCACCCCGGTGCGAATGTCCAGGCCCTGCTTCTTGAAGATTTTCTCGGCAGCTCTGGCAATCTCGCTATCCATACCCCCCAGGATGGTGGGCAGGTATTCCAGCACCGTGACTTTGGCGCCCAGACGGTTCCAAACCGAACCGAGCTCGAGGCCAATCACCCCACCCCCAATCACCACCAGGTGCTCAGGCACTTTGGAGTAGGCGATGGCCTGGTCGGAAGTACCCACAATCTCATAGTCAAGCGCAACCCCTTTGAGGTTAGCTACCTTGGAGCCGGTGGCAATCAGGATGCGCTCGGCCTCGAGCTCCTGCACCCCCTCGGGCCCTTCGACCAGAACTTTGTTGGGCCCAACGATTTTGCCGTGTCCAAGATAGCGCGTTACTTTGTTTTTCTTAAACAGGTACTCCACGCCCCCGGTATTGGCCTTAACCACTTTGTCTTTGTGGGCCATCAGACTGGCCAGGTCGAGCTCGAGCTGGCCGATTTTTGCCCCAACGAGCTGGTTATGCTTAGCTGCGTGGATTTTCTCGGTAGCGTCCAGCAAGGCTTTAGAAGGGATGCAGCCTACCCGCAAGCAGGTTCCCCCTAAGGCGGCCTCTTTTTCCACGCAGGCCACATCCAGACCCAGCTGGGCCGCCTTGATGGCGGCCACGTAGCCACCTGGCCCTGCGCCAATTACCACCAGTTGATGTTTGGGCATAGTTCCTCTCAATGCACAGTTGTTATCTCACCACATTGCCAGGCCGACTAAATTTCCAGAGCCAGCCGTACCGGGTTTTCAATGAGCTCTTTGATCCGCTTGAGGAAGGTCACGGCCTCGCGCCCGTCCACAATACGGTGGTCGTAGGAGAGGGCCAGGTTCATCATCGGACGAACCACCACCGCACCGTTTTTGGCCACGGGGCGCTCGACAATGGCGTGCATACCCAGAATTCCCACCTGAGGCGGATTGAGGATGGGGGTCGAGTTGAGCGAGCCATAAATCCCCCCGTTGGTAATGGTGAAGGTACCGCCCATCAGCTCTTCGGGCTTGATCTTCTTTTCCCGCACGCGGGTTCCGAAGTCGGCAATAACGGCCTCGATCTGGGCCATGGAGAGCTGGTCGGCATCACGAATCACCGGCACCACCAGCCCTTCGCCACCACCCACCGCAATGCCGATGTCGTAGTACCGGTGATAGACGATATCGGTTCCGCGGATCTCGGCGTTGAGCTGCGGGATTTCCTGCAGGGCCTGTACCACTGCCTTCACAAAAAAGCTCATGAAGCCCAGTTTGAGGCCGTACTTCTTCTGGAAGGCCTCTCCATACTCCTTGCGCAGCTCCATCACCATGCCCATGTCGGCCTCGTTGAAGGTGGTGAGCATGGCGGTGTTCTGCTTGGCTGCCAGCAGGCGTTCGGCAATGCGGCGGCGCAGGGGGGTCATGGGCACCACGTCGTCGCGGCGTTCGCCCTTGATGGCGGGGGGGCTGGGCAGCTTGGCTGCGGTGGGCTGTTGAGCGGCAGGGGCCGCGGGCGCGGCAACAGCCCGCTGCACATCTTCTTTGAGCACCCGACCCCCCGGCCCGCTCCCCGGAATGCTGCTTGCTGGAATGCCAGCCTTTGCGGCCAGACGCTCGGCGGCCGGCATCACCTTGCTGTCGGATACTGCCGAGGCCGTGGTGGGGGCTGGCGCAGGGGCGGCCTGGGCCGGAGCGCTGCTTGCGGTAGCCGCCGCACCTTCTTCCAGCAGGGCCACCACATCGCCCACCCTGGCCTGTCCGCTGGGGATGAGAATTTTTACCAGCCGACCCGCGACCGGTGAGGGCAGCTCGAGGGTAGCTTTGTCGGTGACGAGCTCTACCAGCGGTTCGTCCACACCCACCGCATCCCCTTCTTGCTTAAGCCACTGTCCGATTTCTACTTCGGTGATGGATTCACCAACTGCCGGTATTTTCAGTTCCAAGGCCATGTTGCCTCCGTATAAGGGTGCTGGCACCCAAACCTGTCCAACTTTACTCCATCTACCCGGCTCGAGGTTCGCGGGAACACTCGGAAACCCAGTCCTGCCTATAACCCCAGGGCCGCTGAAACAAGGGCCTGCTGTTCTTTGTCGTGCACCTTCTTGGAGCCCACCGCCGGGCTGCTGGACTCGGGCCGCGCAACGACGCGCAAGGGGTGGCCAAAGATGCGGTCACCGAAGCGGGCCCTAATAAACCACCAGGCCCCCATGTTGGCGGGCTCCTCCTGGGTCCAGACCACCTCGACCTTGTCGGAGTACTGGGCTAGCGCGGCCTCGAGCGGCTGCATTGGGAAGGGATATAGCTGTTCCAGCCGAACAATGGCCACATCGTCCTTTTGGGCGGCGCGGCGGGCGGCCTCGAGGTCGTAATACACCTTGCCTGAGCACAGTATCACGCGCTTAATTGCCGGGCCGGTCGAGCCAGCAAGCACCCGCTGGAAGCGGCCTTGGGCCAGCTCGTCCAGCCGTGAAACGGCATCGGGGTTGCGCAGAAGGCTCTTGGGGGTCATCACGATGAGGGGTTTGCGCCAGGGGCGCACCACCTGGCGCCGCAGGAGATGGAAGTACTGGGCCGGGGTGGTGGGGTAGGTGACCTGCATATTGTCGTTGGAGCAAAGCTGCAAGAAGCGCTCGAGGCGGGCGCTGCTGTGCTCCGGGCCACCGCCCTCCATGCCGTGCGGCAACAGCAGCACAATCCCCGAAAGGCGGCTCCACTTGGCCTCTGCCGAGGCAATGAACTGGTCAATGATCACCTGGGCGGTGTTGACGAAGTCGCCATACTGCGCTTCCCAGCCCACCAGGGCCTCGGGCATGTCCAGGCTGTAGCCGTACTCGAAACCCAAAACCCCGGCTTCCGAGAGGGCCGAGTTGTACAGCTCCACCACCGCCTGACCCTCGGCCAGATGATTGGCCGGAATGTAGCGCTCTCCGGTAAGGTGGTCGGTATAGCCGCCGTGGCGCTGGGTAAAGGTTCCACGAACCACATCCTGCCCAGAAATACGCACCCGGTGTCCCTCCACTGCCAGCGAAGCAAAGGCCAGCATCTCGGCAGCCGCCCAGTCCAGGGGGCGCTTGTTATGGCCCATCTCGCGCCGCGCCTCTACAAACCGAACCAGTTTGGGGTGCAGGTGAAAGCTCTCGGGCAGCCGGGTTAGGCCATCCATCAGGGCCGTGAGTTTTTCTGATGGAACCCCGGTTTCCGGGTCGGGAACCCCTTCTTCGGGGCCGCCCAGATAGCCCTTCCAAACGCCACCACCGGCAGGGGGGCGGGTGGGTGTGGGCTCCCGTCTGGCCCCCGAGAAGGCCGCCTCGAGGGTTTCCTGGTACAGCTTGGCCAGGGTGGCGCAGGTTTCTGGGGTGCACAAGCCCTCGCGCTCGAGCTTGGCCTGGTAGCTCAGGTAAAGAGGCTTCTTGGCCGCAATGCGGCGGTACATATCGGGTTGGGTAAAGCTGGGCTCGTCGGTTTCGTTGTGGCCGCGCTTGCGGTAGCCAATCAGATCGATAAACACATCGCGCTTGAACTCCTTGCGGAACTCCATCGCCAGGGCCACCACGCCCACCAGTGCCTCGGGGTCTTCGGCGTTGACGTGGAAAATGGGGGACTCCACCATCTTGGCAATCTCGGTGGAGTAGCGCCCGGCGGTGTATTCGTGCGGCTCGGTGGTGAAGCCCACCTGGTTGTTGAGGATAATGTGAACCGCGCCCCCCACCGTATACGCTGGCAGCCCGGAGATGTTGAGGGTCTCCTGCACGATGCCTTCCCCAATGAAGGCCGCGTCGCCGTGCACCAGCAGCAACATGCCCTTTTCTCGCTTTGTATCGCCAAAGCGGTCTTGCTTGGCGCGGGTGCGACCCATGGCCACTGGCGCCACAAACTCCAGGTGGGAAGGGTTGAAGTTGAGCGACAGGTGCAGCTTGCCGTGGGGGGTCTCGATGTCGCTCGAGTAGCCCAGGTGGTATTTCACATCGCCGTGGTAGCCTTCGGGAAAATGCTCTTCAAACTCCAAAAAGATGTCCCGCAGGGGTTTCTTGACCACATTGGCCAGCACGTTTAGGCGGCCCCTGTGGGCCATTCCCATCACCACCTCCACCACCCCGTGCCTGGCGGCATTCTCCAGGGTAAGGTCCAGCAGGGGTATCAGCGACTCGGTGCCCTCGAGGCTAAAGGTCTTGGCCCCAAGGTATTTCTTTTGCAAGAACTCTTCAAACAGGGTTGCTTGCATGAGGCGCTCGTGAATTTTCCTTTTCTGCTCTGGGGTGGGCCGCAAAAACCCATCTGCCAGGCGAGCTTCAATCCAGTTGCGCACTACCGGATCGTCGAGGTGGCCGTACTCGATACCCACCGTGCCACCGTAGCGGGCTTTGTACTGCTCCAGCACCGCCCGCAAGGTAGGGGCGCCTAGCTCCATAGGTACTGGCCGGTCGAGGTCGGCTTCGCTCAGGCCAAAAAAGCTGGGGTCAAGCTCCGGGGGCGTGCGCCGCTGCCGATCTAACGGGTCGATGCGCGCAACCAGATGGCCGCGCTCACGGTAGGTGCGCAAAAAGCGCACTGCCTTCAAAAAAAACGAGGCCAGCTCGGATAGCGAGGCCTCGTCAGGCGGTTGTCGTTGCACCAGGCCATTTCCACCGACAGGCTCGCTTTGCACGTTCTGAAAGTAGCTCGCCCACTCGGCAGGGATGGACGCCGGGTTCTTCTCGTACTCCTGGTACAAAGCCTCGAGGAAAGCCAGATTCGAACTATCTATTGACCGTTCCATACTCACGGCTTTCTAGTCTACTAGGTTCTGCGCCAAAGAAACGTGTCAGCCCACCAGCCAACCGCTGGCCGGCTATCCCAAGCGCTTTTATCAAGCCAGTCAAACCCGGCCTTGAAATCGCCTTCAGCGCGCTTGTTGTTTTTGCTCGTTAGGGGTGGGCTCAGACCAGCGCATCGACCTGAGCGGCAGCCTCGAGGTCTTTCCGGGTCACTCCTCCCGCCGAATGGGTGACGTAGGCCACCCTTACCTTGCCCCACATGATTTCCAGGCTATCGGGGTGATGGTCGGTTTTTTCTGCCAGAAGGGCCACCTTCACTGCAAAGGCTACCCCCTGGGCATACGAGTCGAAAGCGAAGGTTTTCTCGACCCGGCCTTGAACCAGCTGCCAGCCCGCTAGGTCTTGCAGGGCGCTGGAGATTTCTTCATGGCTCAGCTTGGCTGTCATACGTAAGCCTCCTGACCATAACTTACGCCCACGGCGGCCAGCAGAGTGCAGTGCGATACGAGTTTTGGCAAGTTTGGCCGAACAGCCTACCAAGGGGTGAGTGCTTACCCCTTTTGCCCAACACGGAGCGAGGGATGCACTCCAGGCCTCACAGCGATTTGGGGCGCTGGACAAGTACCTCAGTGAGGCTGTTTTACCCTTTTACCCGACCGGATTGCACATAGCCAAAATACTGTGCTATACTCCGCGTTGGCGCCTTTTTTGGGTTGGTTTCCCCGAGCCGCTCAAACAAAGGCAAATCACACGCTGCGACGGCGTTGGTAGGCGCTGGCGCAAAATGGAGATAGCTGTGTTCAAGACATACGTTCCTGAACCTAAAGAGCCCGGCTGGGTTCTGATAGACGCCGAAGGTCAATCCATTGGTCGGGTGGCCTCGAAAATCGCTGCCGTTTTGCGCGGCAAGCACAAACCCGACTTCACCCCCAACATGGCCATGGGCGACTGTGTGGTGGTCATCAACGCGGACAAGGTGGTTTTGAAGGGTTCTAAACCCCGCACCAAGGTCTACACCCGCTACTCAGGCTACCCCGGCGGCCTCAAGCGCACCGTTGGGGCTGTGATGCTGGCCGAAAAGCCGGTAAAGGCCGTTGAGCACGCTGTCAAGGGCATGCTCCCCAAAGGCACCTTGGGCAACATTATGTTTCGTCGGCTGAAAGTTTACGCCGGCGCCAACCACCCCCATGCGGCCCAGAAGCCCGTCAAGATGGAGGTCGAATAATGGAACAGTATTACGGAACGGGCCGTCGTAAAACCAGTGTGGCTCGTGTGTTCTTGCGCCCCGGAAGCGGCAAAGTCGAAATCAACGGTATCCCCTTTACCGAGTACTTTGGGGGCCTGGTGAAGGCCGTTACGGCCCTCGAGCCCCTGCGTCGGGTAGATGCCACCAGCCGCTTTGATGCCTTTATCACCGTGAATGGTGGCGGTAAGGCAGGCCAGGTCGATGCCATTCAGCTGGGTATCGCCCGCGCCCTGGTCAACTACAACCCCGACCTGCGAATCAAGCTCAAACCCGCCGGGCTGCTTTCCCGTGACCCACGGGAAGTCGAGCGCAAGAAGTACGGCAAACACAAAGCCCGCCGTGCTCCGCAGTACAGCAAGCGATAGGCGTTGCTTCGCCAAGCCCCCGCCCTATGGCGGGGGTTTTTGCTTGCTGCCAAAGGCGTATCCTGGGAAGCATGGAAAGAGCTGAACTAAAGCGCCTTGTGGATGCCAACGACTGGCTTTGGGAACAGTGGTGGCCTGCGCTGCTGGCCCTATCACCGGAACAGGCCCACCGAGAGGTTGGAGGCTCGTTCCCCAGCGTGTTTGCTACCACTGCCCATATGGTAGGGGCCGAAGCGGTCTGGCTAGAGCGGCTGCAGGGTAGCCCAGCCGCCTCTTTTCCAGCCAATCCGGCAGACATGAAGGGCTTGCACCAATCCTGGCAGCGGCTGGCCTCTAAACGCCAGGACTGGCTCGCTACCGCCGACCCAAACGCCCTCATTACCTACAGCTTTTCCGGCGGAACCTCAACCAACACCGTAAGCGAGATTGTGTTTCACTTTTCCAGCCATGCCCACTTTCACCGGGGGCAGCTGGCAGGTCAGATGAGGCTTTTGGGCCAGAAGCCCCCTTCGGCGCACTTTATTGGCTATTTCCGGCTCTGATTAGTGGCTGGGGGCATCCTTTTTGCATGACACTTACCTGACCAAAATGCCGCTACACTAATAACCGATGCCGAAACTGCTACTGGTCGAGGATGAGCCCTCCGTTCGGATGGGACTTAGGCTCTCCCTCTCCAAAGTCGGGCACCAGGTACTGGAAGCGGCCACTGCTGCTGAAGCCTGGGAAAAAATGGCTTATGCGGATCTGGTCATCCTCGACTGGATGTTGCCGGATGAACCAGGGGTGCGTCTGCTGGAGCGCCTGCGCCGCGATGGACGCTACGAAAACCTGCCGGTGCTGATGTTGACCGCTAGGGCCAGCGAGGGCGACCGCGTCGAGGGTTTAACCCGGGGGGCTGACGACTACCTGACAAAACCCTTCTCCACCCCTGAGCTAATTGCCCGGGTACAGGCCCTATTACGCCGGGTGGGCAAGAGCGGCCGGCTCGAGCGTGGGGCGCTGAGCCTCGATCTGGAGCGGCACCAGGCCTTTTTGGATGGGCACAGCCTCGAGCTCACCCGCCGGGAGTTTGAGTTGCTGGCTTTCCTGGCGCGGCACCCAGGGCGGGTGTATACCCGTGAAGAACTGCTCGAGCGGGTCTGGGGACAGGAGTTTTTGGGCACGGCCCGAACCGTAGACCAGCACATCGCCCAGCTGCGCGATAAACTGAACGAAGACCCCAAGGCCCCTCGCTTCCTGGAAACCCTGCGCGGGGTGGGTTATCGCTTTAGGGAGCACTAACACCGATGGAGACCCTCTTGCACAGTGCCTGGGAGGCTGCCCGCGAGGGGGTGCTGGTGCATGCTGAGGGGCGCGTGGTCTACCTGAATCCGGTAGCAGCCGAGCTGCTGGAGGTGGAGCGGGACAAGGTGGTGGGCCGGTCGTTGCTGCTGGCTTTGCGCGACCACAAGCTCGAGGCGGTGGCCCGAAGGGGGGGTGAGGCCACGGTCGAGACCCGCAGCCGCACCCTGTGGGTCAGGGCTATCCCGGGGGTGCTGCTATTGTGGGACAGAACCGAAGAAAAAAACCGCCTGGAGGCCCTCGAGGAGTCCAGCAGGGTACTCGCGCACGAATTCCGTACCCCGGTGGCCGGGATGCTCTCCCTGCTGGAAGCCTTGCAAAGCGGCCTGCAGGGGGCCCAGGCCCAGGAAGCCTTGCAACTGCTTTACCAGGAAACCCTGCGCCTGCGGCGGCTGGTAGAAGACCTGCCCCTCCACCGCCGCCCCTCGCAAAATAGAACCTTTGCCCTGGAAGAACTACAGAACCGCCTGGAGCGTTTTTTGGCGCCCCAACTGGCGCAAAAATCGGCCTGGATTCAGTGGCAGATTCCCCATACGGTCTGGGCCAACCCGGACGCGGTCTACCAGGCCCTGCTCAACCTGCTGGACAATGCCCTAAAATATGGAACAGGCCCGGAAATCGTAGTGCTAAGTGGACAGAACAAGGAGGGGGTGTGGCTCGAGGTTCGCAATCAAGGTCAGCCTCTGGAGGACTTCGAGCGCCTTTTTAAGGCCGGACAGCGGGGCATGCATGCGGCCAATGTGCGGGGTACGGGCCTGGGGCTGGCGCTGGTACGCAGGCTGGCCGCTGGCTGGGGTGGCACGGCTTATGGGCGGGCGCTTGAGAACGGCAATGCCTTTGGCCTCACCTTTCCCCTCTATACTGGGGGGGCTACCCAGCCGTCCGATAGCTCAAGCCCCCGCGTAAACTATAGAAATGGAGAGTAAGTATGCGTGAAATTCTTGACCGGGAACTGAACCAACTGACCGAGCAAACCATCCGCATGATCTCGCTGGTACGGGAGATGGTGGAGAAAAGCGCCAGGGCGCTAAGCGAGCAGGACCCCCAGCTGGCCCAGGAGATAATTGCGCAGGACGCACAAGTAGACGCCATGGAGCTGGATATCGAGTCCAAGACCATTGCCATCATGGCTCGGCAGGGATTGGTGGCCTCCGATCTGCGCTTTGCTTTTACCATCATCAAGGCCCTTACCGACCTCGAGCGGGCCGCCGACTATGCCGCTCACGTGGCCGAGGATGTGATCGTGCTGGCCAAAGAGCCTCCGCTGAAAAACTACGTCACCCTGCCCGATATGGGGCGCCGCCTGGCCCAGATGCTGGACCTGGTTTCCAAGGCCATTGCCGAGCGCGATATTGAGGCGGCCAAGGAGATATTCCGCCGCGACGATGAAATTGATGCCCTTTACGAAGAGGTCTCGCGTGAGTTGCTAACCTATATGATGGAAGACCCACGCACCATCACCAAGGCCCTCACCCTGGGGCGTGTGGCCCGTAGCTACGAGCGGCTGGGCGACCACCTCGAGAACATCTCTGAGCGCATTATCTACTGGCTCACCGGTAAGATGGAGAAAAAGCCCGAGGACGTGTTTTAGGCAGCCTGGCAGCGGGCTGGACGTAACCTCGAGGGTATTGCTACCACGTCAGGGACACAAGACCCTAGGGGACGGGTTTAGGGTATTACACAGAGCGAAAGCCCTGTGCCGTATTTTCCCATGCGCCCTAAGGAGGTTTTCTGTGTTCAAAAAAATCTTAATCCCAATGGATGGTAGCGAATTTGCCCAGGATGCCCTCGAGCAGGGGTTCGATTTGGCCAGATTGTCGGGCGGAGAGGTTACCATCCTGTACGCCATCGAAAACCCATACGAGCTTGTGCCGAGCTATGCCAAACAGCCACCCGAACACTTAGAGCAGCAGATGAACGAGTATAAGGCCCAGGCCCGGCAGGTCTTGAGCCGAATATCGGCAGAAGCAGAATCCAAGGGGATTCGCGCCCGCACTGTGATTGTCGAGCAGCATCCTGTTCCGGCCATCCTGGAGGCAGCCAAAGAGCATGACCTGGTGGTAATGGCCACCCACGGACGTAAAGGCATAGACCGGGTCTTGATGGGCAGCGTAACCGATAAAGTGTTGCACAACTGCTCGACTCCTGTTTTGGTGGTTCGGGGTACGTCTATGTAGCAAACGGTTCAAAAGTATTGTTGGATTCTTTCAAAAACCTCCTGGCAAAGCAGGGTTGCGAAAGGCCAGCCTTGTCTTTTCATGGTTTGCCTCATCCTGTAGACTTTTGCTTTGGGTAGGAGGAACAAATGATTAGCGTAACCGACCTTCGCAACGGAACCAAAGTAAAAATGGACGGTGCCCTCTGGCAGTGCATAGACTACCAGCACCAGAAAATCGGACGGGGTGGCGCCAAAGTGGTGGCAAAGTTTAGGAACCTCGAGACCGGAGCCACCGTTGAACGTTCGTTTAATTCCGGTGAAAAGCTCGAGGACATCTACGTCGAAACCAAAGACCTGCAGTACCTTTACCCTGAAGGCGACGAGCTGGTATTCATGGACCTGGAAACCTACGAGCAGTTCCATGTTTCGCGCGACATTTCCGATGCCACCAAGTTTCTCAAAGAGGGTATGACCGTGCAGGGTGCCATGTATAATGGCCGTCCGCTGGACATTACCCTGCCCGCCTCGGTAGAGCTCAAGATTGTCGATACGCCCCCAGGCGTGCGCGGCGATACGGTTTCGGGAGGCACCAAGCCGGCCACCCTCGAGACCGGCGCAGTGGTGCAGGTGCCACTATTTGTCGAGAACGGGGAGGTTATTCGGGTAGATACCCGCAGCGGTGAATACCTTGGCCGCGCCTGAGCCAGGCCCCAGGGTACTTTCTCGAACACTTGCCTTTGGGGGCAAGTGTTTTTGATGCAATAATGTCTTCAGAGATTCTCAGTGCTTCAATAGTGCGGTCTTCAGAAAGAATGGTGCAGTCCCAATCAGGAAAAGGACTGTTCCGAGCCGGTTTTTGCCGCTGATATGAAATCTTGCTGGATGGTTCCCCTGAAGCAGAGCGCCTGAGCGATAGCGCCCGCCAGGGCGATTTTGGCTTGCACCCCTGGTGAAGGGTAAAACCAGCCCCGTGGCCTTATACTTCTATAGGCTACAGTTTATGAAGCTATAGATCAGCGCTGTTTCGGAGGCAGTCATGAATGCAAAGGAACTCAAGTCAATCCTCCAAGCCTTGCAAGAGCACGAAGTGGCCGAGCTAACCCTCGAGACCCCCGATTACAAACTTACAGTCAAGCGCGGAGGGGAGGTGCAGTACCTGGCCGCACCTGCGCCTGTGGTAATAGAGCCTCAGGCGGTGGCTCCGGCAGCCCCTGCCCCCGTCGCCGCCTCGAGCCCTGCACCAGCCCCCGCCCAGGCGTCCGCACCCGTGCCGGCCCCCAAGCCCGAAGCGCCAAAGGAAGACACCAGCAAGTACGTTGAGGTCAAAGCACCCATTGTCGGTACCTTTTACCGCGCCCCTTCCCCCGACGCAGAGCCCTTTGTCAAAGAAGGCGATACCGTCAAAAAGGGCCAGGTTTTGTGCATCATCGAGGCCATGAAGCTTATGAACGAGATAGAAAGCGAAGTATCTGGCGTGGTTCGAAAAATTCTGGTCTCCAACGGAGAGCCTGTAGAGTATGGCCAGGTGCTTTTCCTGATCGAACCCGCCTGACAACTACCGTCTAGACCTGCTGTGCATCAAGAGAAGGTTCTATGTTCAAGAAAATAATGGTTGCCAACCGAGGTGAGATTGCCCTGAGGGTATTGCGGGCAGCCAGAGAGCTGGGGGTAAAGGTGGTGGTTGCCCATAGTGAAGCCGATAGCCAGTCGCTGCCGGTTCTGCTGGCGGACGAGGCCATCTGCGTTGGGCCGCCCCCTTCAGCCCAGAGCTACCTCAACATCCCCAATCTGCTTTCTGCGGCCATAATCTCCGGAGCTGAGGCCATTCATCCGGGTTATGGTTTTCTGGCAGAAAACCCCCAGTTTGCCGAGATGTGCCGTGATCATGGCATTGTTTTCATTGGCCCTACCCCGGAGTCCATGCACAGCCTGGGTTCCAAGGCGGGGGGACGTGAGATTGCTGCTAGGTCCAGTGTGCCCACTGTACCGGGGACTGGGGTCTTGCAGTCGGTGGACGAAGCCCTCGAGGCTGCCGAAAAAATCGGTTATCCGGTGCTGCTTAAGGCCAGCGCGGGTGGGGGAGGACGCGGCCAGAAGGTGGTGCGCTCGGCCGATGAGATGAAAACGGCTTTTGCCCAGGCACAGGTCGAGGCCCAGAACTACTTTTCCGACCCGTCCCTGATTTTGGAGAAATACATCGAGCTGTTCCGCCACGTCGAGGTGCAGGTGCTGGGGGATGGCAAAGGCCATGTGGTGCACATTGGTGAGCGCGACTGCTCCATTCAGCGGCGCAACCAGAAGCTAATCGAGGAAGCGCCCAGCCGGCTGGAGGAGCCTCTCCGTCAGGAAATCCTGGCCGCGGCTGTGCGCCTGGCAAAATACGTCAACTACCAGGGCGCGGGAACGCTCGAGTTCATCGTAGACCCTGATGGCAACTTCTACTTCATGGAGATGAATACCCGTATCCAGGTTGAGCACTGCGTCTCAGAGATGATTTCTGGCCTGGATCTGGTCAAATGGCAGATCAAAATTGCAGCGGGAGAGCCTTTTACCCTCCAGCAAAGCGAGATCAAACTCCACGGTCATGCCATCGAGTGCCGCATCAACGCCGAAGACTACGACAAAGACTTCCGACCCAGCATCGGCAAAATCGAGACCCTGCATTTCCCCGGCGGCCCTGGCGTGCGGGTAGATTCACACCTGTATGTGGGCTACAGCATCCCGCCCAACTACGACTCCTTGGTCGCCAAGCTGATCGTGCACGGGGAAAACCGCGAAGAGGCCATCGCCCGTATGCGCCGGGCTCTGGCCGAAACTGTAATTGAGGGGCCAGGGGTCAAGACCACCGTACCCTTCCACCTCAAGGTCATGGACAACGCCTTTTACAGGCGGGGCGCTATTTACACCAATTTTGTAACCACCCGGATGGCCGACTGAGAACGCCGAGAAATAATACGTCGGAAGCGGCTCGAGCTGTAAGCCAAACCTAGGATCGGAAAAAGAAAAGGCTTATGCTACAAAGCTGGAGGGAGTTATGGAGAAAGGAACTTTGCGGGTCAAAACCGGATTTGCTGAGATGTTTAAAGGCGGCGTGATTATGGATGTCGTCAACGCACAGCAGGCTGAAATTGCCCAGGAGGCCGGCGCTGTAGCGGTGATGGCCCTCGAGCGTGTGCCTGCAGACATACGTGCCCAGGGTGGGGTGGCGCGCATGTCCGACCCCAAACTGATCAAAGAAATCATGAGCGCCGTCTCGATTCCGGTGATGGCCAAATGCCGTATCGGGCACATCGTTGAAGCCCAGATCCTCGAGGCCCTGGGGGTAGACTTCATCGACGAGTCGGAAGTGTTGACTCCGGCGGACGAATCCTTCCACATCGACAAACATGCCTTCAAGGTGCCTTTTGTTTGTGGCGCTACCGATATTGGCGAGGCTTTGCGTCGTATCGGTGAAGGGGCCGCTATGATTCGCACCAAGGGTGAAGCCGGTACGGGCAACGTAGTGGAAGCGGTTCGCCATGCCCGCAACGTTCTGGGCGCAATTCGCCAGATTCAGGCGCTCCCCCGCGAAGAGCTCATGACCTATGCCAAAAACCACGGTGCACCCTACGAGCTGGTGCTCTGGGTACACGAAAACGGCAGGCTGCCGGTGGTTAATTTTGCCGCGGGCGGGGTAGCCACCCCAGCCGATGCGGCCCTGATGATGCAGCTCGGCATGGATGGTGTTTTTGTTGGCTCTGGCATCTTCAAATCGGGCGACCCGCGCAAGCGGGCCCGGGCCATCGTGCGGGCGGTAACGCACTACAACAACCCAGAAGTGCTGGCCGAGGTTTCCGAGGATCTGGGCGAGGCTATGGTGGGCATTAACCTGGACTTCCTGTCGGAAGAAGAGAAGCTCGCCAAGCGAGGCTGGTAATATGAACCCCGCCTGAATCGTTCCGCTAGGGATTGTTGGAGCACCATCGTTGTTCAGACTGTTGCTACCCGCGCTTCAGGCGGGGGCCCCAGAAAAAGAACAAATCAAAGGCATTTGTAACAAGCATTAGTCTGGCGGACTCCCCTCAAGCAAAGGTGAGGGGAGTTTGACCTGGTTCAACCAACACAGGTGTTACACAAAACGTAACGTCTTGGTGTATACTCGTAACACCATGCAAGCGGAAACCTTTGGAATTATGATTTTCGGCGTTACGGCTTTGCTGGTTCTGGTGCCGCTCTGGCTGATGCCTGTGCTGAACCGTCGTCGCCAGGAGCGCGAACTGCTTGCCTTGAACAAGATGCACCGCTTTGCGCTCAGGCACAACACTTTTGTGCGAAACCACCAGGGCCTTCGCTATGTGGTGGTGCTGGGTAAAAATGGCTTTTATTACATGCTGGGCGGCGAGTTTGTGCCACGGGAGCGGCTTTTGAAGGCGCTCGGCGAGGAGAATGAAAAGTACCTTCTCAAAGCGGAGCGTGAGGAGAGCCAGCACGGTCCAGCCCCAGGCCTGATTACCAGCCCGGCCTAGCCGCCTACCAACGAGAATGTGCCTGCCAGGGGGTGGCCTAAGCCATAGCCACTTTTGCTGAAGACCGCTCCAGAAAACGAGGATGCCTCTATAGTGAAGCGCATCCTCGTTGCTATTTCGATCATGAATAGCCTCGAGAAGCTGCAGGCTGGCTAAAACGGCCTTGCAGCGCTTGCTGCGAGAAAAGCTGCGCTGAATGACAAATGCGTACTGCTGAAGTGGTACGTTTGTAAGCTGGGTGCGATACCATCATGGGCGTGAAAATCGGAGTGCTGGCAATTCAAGGTGATTTTCGTGAACACAAGCAGATGCTGCTGGCCCTGGGGGCCGAGGTGGTGGAAGTGCGTCTTCCCAGGCACCTCGAGGGCCTATCTGGGCTGATTGTGCCTGGTGGAGAGTCAACCACCATCGGGATGCTGGCACGGGAGTATGGCCTCGAGGACGCGGTGCGCGAACGTGTCCAGGCCAGTAGCCTGGCCGTCTGGGGAACCTGTGCAGGGGCCATCTGGCTGGCCAAACAGATACCGCAGTACCCCAACCAGCCCCGCCTGGGCTGCCTGGATATTTCGATTCAGCGCAATGGCTATGGCCGCCAGGTGGATAGCTTCGAAGCCGACCTGCAGATCAAGGGCTTCGATAAACCCTTCCATGCCTTTTTTATCCGGGCCCCGCTGATTCTGGATGCGGGTGAAGGGGTGGAGGTTCTGGCAGAGCATAAGGGCGACCCGGTGCTGGTGCGGTCTGGGAAGCTCTGGGCGAGCACCTTCCACCCCGAGTTGACCAATGACCCACGTATTCATGCGCTGTTTATTGAGCAGGCTGCACGTCAGCTTACGTGAATAAATCTTTCACGAGTATGTTTTATCGTGAAGAGTTTCACTAGTAGACACCCCTTCACAATGCCCAACTGGGTAGAATAAAGAGCCCTATGGCTGGACTCGAGAACCGCAAAGCACGCCACGACTACGAAATCCTGGAGACCTTCGAGGCCGGCCTGGCGCTCAAAGGCACCGAGGTCAAGTCCATCCGGGCTGGCCAGGTAGACTTTACCGGCACTTTTGCACGGTTTCAAAACGGGGAGCTGTTCCTCGAAAACCTCTACATTGCTCCATACGAGAAGGGTGGTTACACCAACCACGACCCGCGTCGGCTGCGTAAGCTGCTGCTGCACAGGCACGAGCTCGACAAGCTAAAGGCCCGTGTTGAGCAGAAGGGCCTCACCCTGGTACCGCTTAAAATCTATTTCAACGAGCGAGGAAAAGCCAAACTGCTGCTGGCGCTGGCTCGAGGTAAACGGGCCTACCAGAAAAAAGCCGAGGATAAAAAGCAGGCTGTCCGGCGGGCGCTGGAGAGCTGGTAGCTTTGAGGCTTTTTCTTGGGCTTGCGTTTCTAACCTGGGCCAGGTAAAACTGTAGCGACTGGATTTGGGATGCAGCGCATATTGGCGATTTTGACGGTATTGCTTGGCCTTACCTGGGCCCAGTACGAGAGTCGCTTACTGGTAGGCCAGCAGGAGAGCCAGGCCATCTACCCGGCAGGCGGTACGGTAGCCTACGGCCCGGCCAGGTTTATCGCGGAGGCCCTGGGACTTGGTTACCTCGAGGCCTCCGGCAAGGTTTACCTGAGCCTGGGCAGCCGGGTGGCCGCTTTCCCCATCAGCAGCCAGGGCGCCGAGGCGGTTCGGCTGCTCAATGCTTACAGCGCTCAGGGCGGCCTGTGGGTGCCGGTGCGGGAACTTGCGCGGGTGCTCGACCTGTACTACCGCAGCGACTACGGCGCTCCGGTGCTGGCGTTGCGTCCGGCCCGCTTGCTGGAAGTACAGCGGACCACCGCGGGCTCGAGCGAACGCTACATCCTTCGCTTTAATCGGGACGTGCAGGCGCGGCTTCTGGCCAACAACCCACCCCGCCTGGCCCTGATTGGGGTTACAGAAGTGCCAGATGCACCGCCCGATTCCCCCATTAGCTTTAGCAAAGAAAACTGGGGCAGTGAAATTTACCTGCCCCAGGGTAGCGGCACACCACGCCTACTGTTTCTTCCCCGGCAGGTGATTGTAGAGCGAGGCCCTTCGACAAGGCTGCCGCGCGTGGTGCTCGATCCTGGCCACGGGGGTGGCGATGCTGGGGTGGTGGTGGGCAGCCTGCGGGAGAAGGATCTGGTGCTGATGGTGGTTCAGCAACTGCAAAAACAGCTTCAGGGAAGGATCGAGGTGGTTCTGACCCGTAGCGCCGACCGTGCTGTACCGCTATTGGCTCGAGCCCAGTACGCCTCTACTGCCCAGGTGTTTATCAGCCTGCACGCGGCTCCTGGCAGCCGGGTTACGGTGTTTAGCCACCCCGAGATTCAAACCCTGCGCCTGCTGGAAAAAGGGCGCGAGCTTTCGGCCCGCAGCCCCGCCGCCCAACGGGCCATTCTGGAACGTTTTGTAGCGCCCCCTGGCTCGGCAGCTCGAATTGCTCAGGTAATTTCGCAGGGCTTTGCTTCTGCCGGAATTGTAGCCAACACCAGCCAGGATGCCATGTACGTACTCTCGATGGCGGGGGGTGCGGCAGTTTTGCTTGAAGTGGGCTTTGAGCAACTGCGCACCCCAGAGAACCGCGCCCAGGTGGCGGCTGTACTGGCCGGGGCGGTGCGTGATTATCTGGGCCTACCTGCCACCAGCGGAGGTGCCAGACCATGAAGCGAGTCCTGACGCCAGTCAATGTGCTGGGTTTGCTGGTACTGCTGCTGGGGAGCTGGGCTTTGTGGGCCGTGCAGGACGACAGCGGCTCAAAGTCGCTCAACCTGCCCTCAGACCTCGACAACCAGGGCCCACGTACCATTCGACTGCACTTCGCCAAAGACACCGAGGACGGCCTGGTGGTCGAAGAGCGCACCATTCAGGTAGCTGAGGGTGAGTACACCCTAGGGCGGGCGCTGGAAGAACTAGTGCGGGGGCCCCAGATTCCGGGGGCTGCACCGCTGGTTCCGGCAGGCACGCCGGCCCCTACGGTTTTCTTGCGGGAAAGCACAGCTTTGGTAGACTTACCGGCGGCCTATGGGCGGCTGGGCTATGGTACGGCGGGCGAGACTGCCCTGATTTATGGCATGGCCAATACCCTGCTGGAGTTCAAGGAAGTCGAGCTGGTTCGGTTTTTGCTGGAGGGTAAAGAAGTCGAAAGCCTCGGGCACCTCTCGCTGCTGGATCCATTCAGGCGGGCAGGCCAGTAAAAGCCCTCTGGGCTGCCTACCTTTGGCCTGGCCCGCATCGCCGGAGGGCCCACACGCTTATGAAGATTGAACGGCTGATTTTGCAAGGTTTTAAATCGTTTGGCGAGCGTACCAGCCTCGAGTTTGGTTCCGGTATCTACGGCATTGTGGGGCCCAATGGCTCGGGTAAGAGCAACTTGGTCGAGGCCCTGCGCTGGGTGGTGGGGGCCAGGGCCAGAGAACTGCGGGGAGAGGAGGCCTTAGCGCTTCTGTTCCACGGTTCGGATGGCAAAGCCCCACTGGGGTTTGCAGAAGTCGGACTGGAGCTAGGGGGCAACGGTAAACGGGTTAGCCTGAGCCGACGCCTCGAGCGCGATGGCAGCAGCGAGGTGCGGCTCAACAACGCACGCAGCACCCTGCGCCAGATTGAACACGCCCTGATGGGAACAGGGCTTTCGCGCAGCGGGTATGCCATTGTGGGGCAGGGCGAGGTGGGGCAAATTTTGCAGGCCGGGCCTGAGGTGCTGCTTTCGTACCTGGAGGAGGCCGCGGGGCTGCGGGCCGTGACCCAGGCCAGCAGAACCGCGCACGAGCGACTGCAAAGCGCAGCCCTCGAGCTTCAGGCACAAACCCAGGAGCTTGCCAAACGAAAAGCCCTGGTCGTGGAAAAAGCCCAGCAGGCCGAGGCCGCCCGCAAAGCAGCCTCGCTGGCAGGGCGCAGCCTGGTGTTGCGCCGCAGTGTGATTGCGGCGCGCATTCGTGAGGCCGACCTGGAGGCCAAAAACGCGCAGCAAAAAGCCCAGGCCCTGGAGGGCGAACGGGCCGAAGTCGCCCAGCGTCTGAGCGAGCTCGAGCGCGCGAAAGCCCAGGCCCTCGAGGCCCTGGAGTCTGCACACAACGCCCACAGCGAGGCCTTGCGGCAGGCCGAAGCCCTGAGCGGTGAGCTGCGGCTGGCAGCGCAGGAGCAGGCATCGCTGGAGGGGCTGTTGCGCCGCTTGGCTGGCGACATCGGGGAAGGCGAGGCCCGCCTGACCCGTTTGCGTGCTTTGCCAGAGCCGAGGATCCCTGCTGAGGCGGAACCCACCGCCGAGGTGCTGCATAACCAGCAGTTGCGCCTCAAGGAACTGCAGGCTGCCATTCAGACCGAGGAAAGTCGGCTTGGTTTGGCGCAAAAGGCCTATGAGCGTTACCTGAAGGCCCAGGCCACCTACGAAGCGCAAAAGCTGGCCTATGAACAGATGCTGGCGCAAAAATCGGCCCTGGAAGCCGATCGGGCCCGGCTCGAGGAAGAACTAACGGTCATACGCGCACAGCTGGCCGCGGCCCAGGCCCGTGAGCGCGAGCTACGGGCAAGCCTGAACGAACTGGTCAAGCAGGAGGGTCAGGCCAGCAGCGAGGCCCGGGCTGCCCGCGCTGAAGCCCAGCGCCTCGAGGCCCTGTTGCGCTCCGGCTCCGACCTGGCCGAAGGCCCCAGGCGGGCCCGTGAGTCGGGCATTCCCGGCTTGATGGGGGTTGTGGCCGACCTGCTCCAGGTTCCAGCAGGCCTGGAGCTGGCCATCGAGGTCGCCATGGGGGCCCGCATGCAGTGGGTGCTGTGCGAGAGTGAACAGGCGGCCCAGGCGGCGGTCAAGCACCTCAAGCAACATGGTGGTCGGGCCACCTTTTTGCCCCGCACTTTGCTCAGGCCGCCTAGAACATCGCGCAACTGGAGCACAGAGGCCGGGGTGGTGGGGTTGGCCCGCCAGCTGGTGCAACTACCCCTGTGCCCCGAGGCCCTGCCCACCCTGCTGGGTGAGACCCTGGTGATGGAGAGCCTCGAGGCCGCCTTAGCCCTGGTTCGCAAGCACCCCGACCACCCCCGCATGGTAACCCTGGATGGCGAGCTGCTGGAAACCAGCGGAGCCATCACGGGGGGACGCTTGCAAAAAGGTGGGCAGATGCTGGCTTTGCGCCGGCGTTTTCAGGAGACCCAGGCCGAAGCCCTGCACCTCGAGGCCGAAGCCCAGGCCCTGCGCGCCCAGGCCGAGCAGCTGCGGGCCGGGCTGGCCGGGCTGGGTCTGGCTCAGCTCCAGCGCCGCCAGACCGAGCTGGACTCCGAACTCAAGGCCATAGGCTCCGGGCTCGCTCGCCTGGCCCATAGCCCCATGCCTCAGGCCCCAGAGCCAGTCGAACCTCCACAACCCGGCCATCTCCAAGCCCTGCAGCGCGAACGTGAGGCCCTTGCTGCCCAGCTGGCCGCCCAGCGTGAGATAGCTGCTCGCTGGCAACGCTACCGTGAAGACCTGGAACGTTATGCTGCGGCGCAAAAGGATATTGGCGACCTCGAGGCCCGCCTGCATGAGCTGCGGAAAGAGCAAGCCGAGTTGGGGCAGAGGCTTTCCGCCCTGCAGTCGCGCAAGGCGGAGCTCGAGCTGGCCCGTAGCAGCCTGAATCTGGCGCAGCTGGAAAGGCAGCTACAGGCGGCCCGGGAACGTACCCGTGCGCTTGCTGAGGAAGAAACCCGCCTCATCGCCCGCACCAACGCACTTCTGGCCGACCTCGAGGCTCTGCACCTGACCCAGGCCCGGCGCGAGGCTACCATCGAGACCCTGCAGCAAGAGCTGTCCGAGCTACCCCCTGGCCCGGTAGAGGAGGGCTCATCGCGCAGCCTGGCCCGGGCCCTCTCCGAAACCGAGGCTGCCCTGGAGACCCTGGGCCCCATCAACCATCTGGCCGAGCAGGAGTACGCCCTCCTGAGCGAAGACATCGCCCGGCTCGAGGTGGCGCTGCGGGAGTCCGAGGTAGCGGTACGAAAGCTCGAGGCCGAGTTACACCTGGTGGAGTCGGAGTACCGGGAACGAATGGAGCAGGTCTATCAGGTGTTCAAAGAGAAGTTTTCCCACTACGCCAGCGCCTTGCTGGATGCAGAAGTAGAGCTAAAGCGTTCCCAACAGGGCCTCGAGCTGATTCTCAAGCCCGCCGGTAAGCGCACGGTTAACCTCAACCTGCTCTCGATGGGTGAACGCACCATGGGTGCGCTGGCTTTTTTGTTTGCCCTTTCCGAAGTAGGGGAGGAGGGCGGTCTTCCCATAGCCGTACTGGATGAAGTAGACGCACCCCTGGACGAAGCCAACATTCAGCGCTTTTGCCGCTTTTTGCAGCATTTTAAAGGCCAGACTCAGTTTATCCTGGTGACCCACCAGAAGCGCACCATGGAGGCCTGCGATGCCCTATATGGTGTAACCACCGAGAAGGGCCTGAGCCGGGTCTACAGCATCAAGCGTGACGAGGCGCTGGCTTGAGGTTTCCTCTAAAATGAGCGCCAGCTCAGGTGAATCCAGGCATACTGAAGGCGATGCCTTTATCGCGGTCTTGGGCCAGGTTCCTCACGCCCGTAGGGTAGCGGCACGTACTGCACGCTGGGTTTACCTCCACGCGGCTGAGGATACATACCCATCAGTTCATAGACTTCTGTGGGCATCTCGGTGGAGACCCTCAGACCCATGTTGCGGGCCTCTTCCACACTAATGGGATAGTCGTGTGTCCAGGTGCCCTGGGAGAGCAGCTGGGCCAGCTCCTCGCTTTTCTGCTCGTCAAAGTGCTTGCGTAACAGACCGGCAACGGTGCGCTTGACCTGGATCAGGGCCTTGCGGGCCACATCGGCCATAATCAGGGTCTGGTCATCAATTTCAGCTATGGGCTTCTGCTCCAGAACCCGCAAGATAGAGGCCGCTGGATACTGTCCAAGCTGAGGATCAACCGGCCCCAGTACGGCGTTTGGATCCATCACGATTTCATCGGCAGCCAACGCAATCAGGGTTCCGCCAGACATTGCATAGTGGGGCACAAATACCGTAACCCTGGCCGGGTGCTTCAAGAGGGCCTCGGCGATCTGCTCCGCGGCCAGCACCAGCCCACCAGGGGTATGTAGGATAAGGTCAATGGGCACACTTTGGTCGGTCATACGGATGGCCCGTAAGACCTGCTCGGAGTCGTCGATGTCGATGTAGCGGGCAAATGGAATGCCCAGGAAGGAAAAGCCCTCCTGGCGGTGAATCAGGGTAATGACCCGGCTTTTTCGTTTGCGCTCGAGGTCGGTAATTCGACGGGCGCGAGCAGCCAGCAGCATTTGCTGGTTAAAGTAAGGGCTCAGGGTCGAGAGAATAAAAAACAGCCAGAACAACTGAAAAAAGATTTCCACAGGCCTCCTTGTTAGCGAAAATAATACCAGTTTTCCCAAAACGGGGTAGTCTGATACTTGCGCCGTGGTCGCATCCAGCTAGCCATCATCATACCGGCCACAAAGCCCCCCAGATGCGCCCACCAGGCTACACCTGGCAGCCCTAAAAGCGCATTGATGAGCTGTATGGCTGCCCAGTACCCCAGGTAAAGTGTTGCAGGCAGCCAAAGCCAGAAAGCCGGGAATATCCAGGTAAAAACATAGGCGCTGGGGAAGGAGCGCAAATACCCCCCAGTAACCCCGGAGATGGCTCCCGAAGCCCCCACCATCGGCACCAAAGGGTCGGGGGTAAACATGGCCTGCACTAGGGCTGCTACGATGCCAGATACCAGGTACAGCCCCAGATAGCGCCAACTCCCCAGCCGGCCCTCGAGGGCCGGGCCAAATACCCATAAAAACCACAAATTGCCCAGCAAGTGCCCCAGCGAACCGTGCACAAACATGCTGCTCAACAAACGATAGCCTTGCCCCAAGGGGTCTTGCAGGAAAGCCGCCGGAATAAACCCAAAAATGGCAAAGTTTTCCTCAAAACCCCACGATAGCTGGAAATAAAAAACCAGACCACAAAGCAAAATAATGGCCTTGGTAACCGGGGCTGGCCCATGAAACAGGAGTGAATCGCGAATAGGAATCATTTGCTCCGATCGTACCAGGAGGGCATAAAACGCATGAGCAGGCTACCTAGTGGAATCGAAATCAGTACCAGCAACACCGCCACCTGGCCCACCAATGGGTAACCCTGCTGCATGGCCATAGCCCCCAGAATCAGGTTGAACTCCCCTCGAGGTACCAGGTAGGCTGCCGCAAAGGTGCTACGCCGGACGGAAAGCCCCGCTACCCGTGCCCCTTTGAAGTTGAGGGGCAGCTTGATCAGGAGCGCCAGCAAACAGACGACCACCACTCCTGCGCTTACCGAATCCAACAGCGTAAGGGCTGTAGCCCCCACAGTCAGGAAAAAGAGCGCCACCCCCAGGTCTCGCACCGAACCAAACAGGTGTTCCAAACGCTCGCGCAAGCCTAGCCCCGCTGCCAGCACGCCACAGATGAACGCCGCTACTGCTTCCGAAGCCCCAGCAGCGTGAAACAGTACCGCAGTGGCGCTTACCAGAGCAGCCCCCAGCAGCAACACCAGCTCGTCGGAAAGGAGTTGAAGCTGCCGGTTGAGCCAGTGTCCGCCCAGGCGCAGCAACAACCAGAACAGGCCTAGCAGCCCTACCACCACTGCAAAGCTAAGGCCGCTTCCGCCATGTACCAGTATCAATAAAATGGTAATGAGCAGATCCTCGAAAACCAGCACACCCAGCACCACCTCGCTTTCGGGGTTGGCGGCCCGGCGCAGGTCGAGGATCAGCTTAACAATGACTGCGCTCGAGGAGACATACATCACCCCGCCCAGCAGCAAAGCTCCTTTCCAGTCGAGTCCTGCTAAAAATCCCACCAGTATTCCCACAGGAAGGGCCACGGCGTCCCAACCCCCAGCCCGCATAACCCGACCCGACATCTGCTGCAAGCGGTCGGGGCCAAACTCGAGCCCCACCGAAAACATCAGCAGCAGTAAACCCAAAGAGGGGAGCGGCTCCAGACTTTCTGTATTTAAGAACCTACCCAGCACAAGGCCTACAAGCAGGTAAGCTGCCAGGGGTGGGAAGTGCCAGCGATGCACTAACGCAGCCCCTAAGCCCAGTAGCAAAGTAGCAATAGCAAATGCGGTTACCGATTCGTGCATACTATCCAATCATCTGTTTTCGCAGGCGTTCTACTGCCCCCCGCGGCCCGGCCAGAACCAGGGTGTCACCCACAGTCAACGACAGTTCAGGGGGTGGGTTGGGAATTAGGGCCTGGCCTTCGCGTAAAACTGCCAGCAGGTGGGCTCCTTGCTCCTGTAACTCCTTTACAGTGTGTCCCACACATGGTGCGCCCGGCCCCAACCTGACCCACTCGATGGTGTCCTGAGCCAGTTTGGTTTGGGTATCGCCAACGGCCTCGGGGGTAAAGAGCACCCCAGCCAGGATGGCCCCAAGCTCACGGGCTTCTTCATCGGTCAGGTCGAGCACCGCGGTGGGCTCATCCATGTTGCCTCTCTCGTAGTAATGGAGCTCCCTCGAGCCCGAGTGATGAATGACGATGACCAAACGGTCTCCAGACCGAACCGTGACCATGAACTTACGCCCTACACCAGGTAAAACACTTTCTTCAACCCGCATGTTTTTTCTCCTTCCCATAGGGAAATGCAAGAGCCAGGGCCCTGGCTCCAATCAAAGCCAGTATGCCCAAGCTCCACACCAGCACATCCAAGCCCTTGATCTCACCAGCAAACAGGCCCAGCATCATCTCTCGCAGCACAAATGCTACTGCCACCTCCACCAGGATTTCAGCCCGGATACGGTCAAATTCGAAGTAGTCAACAAAGGCCCGCACCAGCTCGAGCACCACCACCAGCGACAAGATGTTGGTTACCAGGTCTTTCAGGCCAAGCCGAACTGTGGGCTGTGTGAAGGCCAGGCCGAGTTCTAGCAGGGTTCGCCCCACGCTTACCAGAAGGCCAACCAGGAGTGCGACCAGGGCCAGGTTGAAGATGATGCGGGTTGTGATTTTGAAAACCTCGAGGATTCTTTGCTGGGTAATCATGGTACTAAAGTTTACCGCCACACAAAGCTTAATCCTCGAGCTGATCCACCACCTCAAAAAGCTCTTCCAGATCCATTTTTGCGTAAATGGCACTGGTGTTGACGTTGGTATGGCCCAGCAGGCGGGCTGTTACGTGCAGGTCGCGGCTTTTTTTGTAGAAGCGGGTTCCGGCGGTATGGCGCAGCATGTGAGCCCCATAGTAGCGCTCGGGAAAGCCCAGGTCGCGGTAGTGGCGGTTGAGAATTTTGCGTAGCGATCGGTCGGTCATGGCCCGCCCGTTGGCTTTGCGCCCGCCCAGGTTTATGAGCAAGGCTTTTTCGCCAGGGGCTGCATAGGCCAGGCGCAGCCGTAGCCAGTCTTGGATTTCTTGCACCAGGGGCCGGGAGAGGGGGATCGAGCGCTTCTTACCGCCTTTACCCGCCCGCACCAGCAGCAAGCGTTCGGACAGGCTCAGGTCATCCACCCATAAGTTAACCACCTCACTAATACGCAGACCGGCCTCGGCCATCAAGCGCACCGCCAGGCGGTCGCGGCAGTTTGGTGGTTCGGTGCCCGAAAGATGCTGCAAAAGCTTGTGATAAAGGCTCTCCGGCAGGGCAGGACGGCGCTCCTCGGGCGGAGTGGGGTCGCGGGGCGAGTGCACCTGGGGCAACTGGGCCACGCCGGCCCACTCGAGCGCCCGGTAAAAAGCCCGCACGCCTGCCAGGTAGGTGGCAACGGAGCCGGGCTTGAGGCACTGGTTCTCAGAATTTTCCAGATGTCCGCCGTGCAACTGAAGGTCGGCAATATAGCGGTCGAGATCGTCGGCTGTAGCCTTCAGGATTTCCAGTGACTGCGTGTCCGACCAGGCCCAGGCCAGGTAATCGCGCACCGCCAGCCGGTAGTTCTCCAGGGTGCGCAGGCTCAGGGTGGCGCGCTTGCGGCCTTTTAGAACCAGGTAGGCCTCGAGCAGCTCAAGCAAGGCTGCTGGGTTTCGCTCATGGGCCGCTCGGATGGCCTCGAGGCGGCGCTTGGCCGGGTTGTGCCAGTTGGCTAATGGTACCAGCATGGCCCCAGTATACAAAATGCGTACTTAGGTAAATAAGTACGCATTTTATTTCACCCCAGAAACACCAGTGGTTGGGCCGACAATACGAAAACACTGCGCCGGGCGGAAACCCACCCGGCGTACCTTGGTACCTTGCAATCAAATTTGGTATGGGCCGGTTACCACAGAGGTTTCTCCAGGCTCAGGCGCAGGAGCCCTTGCTGGGCCGTGACGGCCTCGGTCGGGCTTATAATCGCCAGCCCGCTAGGTTTTTCCAGGGCCGCCTCGAGCACCAGCTTTTTGACCACCGGCTTCACCTGGGGTTTCAGCTCCAGGCCCGCTTCGGGGCTGTCCCACTCACTAAAGGCGATGTCGTCGGCCTGGTTAAGGTCTACCGCATAGACTCGGCTCACTTTGCCGTCGTGCTCGTGCACCAGCAGCAGTCGGGGCTTGGGCCAGGCCAGGCCCACCACACGGTTGCCAGGCGCATCGAGCAGGTAGGCATACTCGGCAAACAGGCCATCGGGATTGAGGCCCAGAAGCACCAGGCGAAGCACCATCGAGCCATCAACCCGAGCGCAGTCGGGCAGGCATAGAGGCCGCCCGTTGATAAGCGCCAGGTAGTTGCGGCTTTCGTCAAGCGCCACCCCTCCCAGCAGACCTTGTTGTACCCCGGCGGCAAAAACGGGTGGTAGGGCTTCACGCAAGTTGGGCTGACCAATAGGGCCAAAGACCCGCATTTTTTGGGTTTTAGGGTCTAGGTGCATTAGCTTCTGCCCACCCTCGAGCCAGGCCCAGCCCTCGCTGGAGACCAGCACTGCTTCGTTCAGAGGATAAAACGCCTCCAGCACAGGTTTTTCTTCGAGGCGCAGCAGGCCGATGGCCCGCTGGTCGTTGTGCTTGAAGGTTGCCCAGACCCGGCCATTGCGCTGGGCTTGCCCCAGGTGCACCAGGCTGGCCTCGAGCTGCGCTTCCGACCAGGCCTCGGGCAATGCCACAGTACTCAGGCTGACCAGGGTGGTGCCTTCCTGCACTACAGGAGACTGAATGGCCTGGACGCGGGTTAGGGGTTCTACACTGGCCTGGGGTTGGGGTGTGGGGCTACTGGCTGGTTGGGCTGGTAAAGCCGCTTGGGCTGGGTTGAGCGCTGCCTGAGGCGCTGCAGTCAGCTGACCAATGCGCCAGAGCGCTCGAGCCATCTGGTAACGGTTAACCGGATCGCTTCCCCTAAAGAGGCCATCGGAGCCCAGCGGCAACACCTCTAGCGCGGCCACCCGCAGTACGGCTGCCTCGGCCCAGTGACCCGCAGGCAGGTCGTCGGGGCGCAGGGCCTTGGCCGGGGCCACAACGCCCAGGTTCTGGGTTAGTTTGTCCAGCACCACCGCCAGCTGATAGCGGGTTAAGACCGATGCGCCCCGGTAGGTTTGGTCGGGGAAGCCCTGCACCAGCCCCTCCCCTACCATCCTGCGAATGCCGGGCAAGGCCCAGTGGTTGGGCTTGACGTCCTTGAAGCGCACCTCTGCTTCGCGCACCGGTAGGGGGCTGTCGGCCAGCACACGGGCCAGGGTGGTGGCTAGCTGGTAACGGTCCAGGGCTACCTCGCCCCGAAAAGCGCCCCCTGGGTAACCCTGCAGCCAGCCCCGTTTCACCACCTCGTCCACTGCCGGGGCCGCCCAGTGGTCGCTGGGGACGTCGAGGGGCAGGGCCAGGCTCCAGACAGTGACAAAAAGTGTTACAAACGCCAAAATTCTCATGGATGGCATATTAGGCTTTCCAAAAGAAATGTTTTGTACATTTGTCACCAACTGCCGTTACGTAGTGATGTTGCGGTGGGGCTTTAGAAACAAAGGACGAAGGACTCCATCGGTTTCTGGGCACATAACCGGCCTGCCATTTGATAAAGTATGCCTAATCCCTTTTGGGGTCGAACCATGGCCTTGCCCTACCCCATCATCCTGGCAACCTCGCTCGTTGTAGCTGCTGTGGTGTATGCCGTCAAACTCGATGGCATATATGCCCTTCCGTGGCTGATGTTTTTCACCGCAACAGCCTCGAGCGTCTACGGCCTGCGGGTAGGGCTGGCCTCGGCCCTGGGGTCGGTACTGGCGCTGCTCTTTTTTCCCTCGAGCCTCCTGGACTACCTGGTGATGGCCGTTATTCTCGCGCTTGCGGCCTACCTGGCCGACCAGGTGGGCCGCAGTTTACGCCAGGCACACCGCAAAGCCCGCCAGCTCGCTCAGTTACAGGACGTGTTTCTGCAAGGCCTCGAGGTGGTGCCGCGCTTCCTCAGCCGCGAGCAGCTTTTGCGCCAACTGCCCACCCTGCTCTCGCAGTTGCTGCAGGGCAGCCAGCTTCGCATCTGGGTTCCTGCCGGTGCAGGTCGGCTCACCTTGCTGGAGGACAGCGCCGCCCCAGCGCAAGATGTGAGTCCCAGCCCCTTGGTGCATCGGGCATTGCAAGAAAGCGGCCTGGTCTGGCCGGAGGTAGAAACACCCAAGCGCCATCGGCCCTACGAGCTGGCGGTGGCCTTGCGGGTGCGCCACGAGACCGTGGCGGTGTTGCAGTTTTTGCGGGCCGAGGGCTGGCAGAAACAGGAACTCGAGCTGTTTTCCCGCCTGGCCCTGGCCATGAGCCGGCAGCTCGAGCACCTGCACGACCTCGAGCTGCGCCGCCTGCTGCTCAAGGTGGCCGACCACCTGGCCTCGGCCGGTGATAAAAACAAAGTGGCCGATGTCACGCTGCGCTACCTGCTACCGGCACTGGGTATGGAGGCTGGGGCGGTTTTGCAGTACCGCCGGGGGGCTTTGCGCGGGCTGGCCTGGCGCATACCACGGGAATTGCGCCCCAAACTTACACCGCTGGCCCGCACCCTCCCCTATCGGCAAGGGCTGGCCTGGCAGGCGTACCACTCGGGCACGGCCCAGTTCAGCGAAAACTACGCAAGCCTGCCGGAAGCCATTCCCGAAATAGCGCAGCTGGGCTTCGAGACCCTGGCGGCCTATCCAGTGCATACCCGCGACGCCATGAAGGGCCGGGTGGTGCTGGTGCTGGGTACCCGGGCCCGGCTGGCCTGGACCCGCAGCCGAAAAGAATTTCTCCTGGGCATAGAACGCCTGCTGAGCTCGGCCCTGGAACGGGTATTGCTCGAAGAAGCGCACCAGCGCATCAACCGCCTGCTGATCGAGGCCTGGTCGTACCCTTCCCGGCAGGTATACCAGCGCATCCTCGAGGCCGCGGTAGAACTGGTTCCGGGCAGCGATGCCGGTAGCCTGTGGGTGCGCGAGGAAGACGGGTTTACCTGTCAGGCCTCGGTGGGTTCGGTCTGGGCGTGTGATAAACGCTGGGATGAGGAGGCATTTCTGGCCTGGTATGCCCAGGATAAAGCCAAGGCCCTGCAGGGCCAGCCACGCATCCTGAGCCGAAGCCAGCTTGTAAGTGATGACCAGGGCGCCAACCTGTGTCTGCCGGTAACTCATCAGGGCCGGGTGCTGGCCTACCTGAACCTGGACAGCCTGCACGATAGCGAGGCTTTTGCCGAGGACTCCCTGGCCGCGGCAGAGCTTTTTGCCACACCCATTGCCACCCTGGTACACGAGCTGCAAAGCCGCAGCGCCCTGGAAAAAGCAGCCCTCACCGATGGCCTCACTGGGCTATACAACCGCCGCGCTTTCGACCTGCGCCTCAAGGAAGAGTTTGAGCGGGCTGCCCGCTACCAGTATCCCCTTACCTTGCTGGTGCTCGACCTGAAAAATTTCAAGCCCATCAACGACCGCCTGGGCCATGCCCTGGGCGATGAGGCCCTGATCGCAGTGGCTCGAGCGCTTACACAGGTGCAACGGGCCGGGGATATGGTGTTTCGCTGGGGGGGCGACGAGTTTGCAGTCTTGTTGCCCCAGACCCCCAAAGAAGGCGCCAGGGTGGTGGCTGCGCGTATCCTCGAGGCCATCTCCAGGATCTGCCTGAGCGGAATATGCCTGTCCGCCAACATTGGCTTCGCGAGCTTCCCCAGCGAGGCCCAGACCGCCGAGCACCTGCTGATTCTGGCCGACCAGCGCATGTACGCCGATAAAAACGGTACTTCTGCAGAAACCGGAACACAAGCTTTCGATCAATAGCCCAGTACTTGGGGTGATAAGAAACGTCTTTGATTTGGTCTTTTTCTGGGGCCCCCGCCTGAAGCGCGGGTAGCAACAGCCTGAAAAACGATGATGCCCTAACCTCTCCGTAACGGAACGGTTCAGGCGGGGTTCGTATGAGGGGTGTTTGGTCGGTGCGTAACTCCTACCGCTTAGAATAGGCCCTATGTTGAAGGCCGTTCCCGGAACCAACGACGTGTTTGCTCAGGCCAAGGAGTACCCTTTCCGTGAGCCGGTTTTTCGCTATATTGTCCAATCCGCCGAGGAGGTTTTGCGCGGGGCAGGGGCTCAGATGATCCATACCCCGATTATCGAGTACCTCGAGGTCTTCCAAAAAGGGGTGGGCCCGACCTCGGATATTGTGGTCAAAAAGGAAATGTTCGTGCTGGAAGACCGCGGTGGCCGACTGCTGGCACTGCGCCCCGAACCCACGGCCTCCATCGTGCGGGCCTACAACGAACACGGCATGAAGGTCTGGCCCCAGCCGGTACGGCTTTTTACCTGGGGGCCTATCTTCCGGGGCGAACGTCAGCAAAAAGGACGCTACAAGCAGTTTCACCAGGTGGACTACGAGGCCCTGGGCCTGGCCGACCCGCTTTTGGATGCCGAGGCCATCGCGCTGATGGTGCGAATTTACAAAACCCTGGGCCTGCGGGGCCTCGAGGTCAAACTAGGCTCGGTGGGCGACCCCGCAGACCGCCTGCGCTACAACCAGTACCTGCGCGGTCTTTTTGAGCCCTATGCCCAGACGCTTTCGGAGGACTCGAAAACCCGCCTGGAAACCAATCCCATGCGCATCCTGGACTCCAAGAGCGAGCGCGACCAGCAGATCATCGCGGAGCTACAACCCCGGCCCATGCTGGAGTTCCTGGGCCCAGAAGCCCGGGCCTTTCACGAGAAGGTCTGTCACTACCTCGACCGGATGGGCGTGTCCTTTTCGGTTGACCCCAGCATTGTGCGGGGTCTGGACTATTACGTGCGTACCGCCTGGGAGGTTCACCACGCCCAGATTGGGGCCAAGTCGGCCCTGGGCGGCGGTGGACGCTACGATGGGCTTTCGGAGATGCTGGGCGGCCCCCCGGTGCCTGGGGTGGGCTTTGGTATCGGCATTGAACGCTTGGCTATCGCCCTCGAGCAAGAAGGTGTTCGCATCCCTGCCGACCCTGGCCCCATGCTTTATCTGGCGCCGCTGGACGAAGCCGCTAAAATCGAGGCCCTGGCCCTGGCCGAGCAGCTTCGGCCTAAAATCTCGGTGGAGATCGGCTACACTCCCAAAAGCCCGCGCAAGGCCCTCGAGGACGCCTTGAAAAAAGGGGCCCGCTACGTAGGTTTTTTGGGCGAGTCGGAGCGGGCCAAAGGAGTCATTACCCTCAAGCATTTGGAAAGCGGCGAGCAGAAGGAGCTCGAGCCCCTACAGCTACACAGCCTGTTCGAAGGCCCGGAGGTACAGTAATCTCATCGTGTCCTGTTTTGAGATTTGGATTGCACCTCTAGGGTTTGGCTACCTTGGTCGCGGCAGTGCTTATGTGTAATATTTCACGATGCTAAATGCTCGTGATAACGTTATTCAATAAGTCTAGATTTTGAGAACTTTTCACAAAAAGGTATGCTAAAGCCTATGCGTCGAACGCTTTACTGTGGTCATTTACGCAAAGAACATGCCGGTCAAACCGTGGTGCTGGAGGGCTGGGTTAACCGCCGGCGCGACCTGGGCGGGCTCATCTTTATCGATCTGCGCGACCGCGAGGGCCTGGCCCAGGTCGTCGTTAGCCCCGAGGCTTCCTGCTTTGCTGAGGCCGACCGGCTGCGTTCGGAATGGGTGGTACGGGTAGAGGGTAAGGTTCAACTTCGCCCTGCTGACCAGGTCAACCCCAGGCTTGCCACCGGGGCAGTGGAAGTGATTGCCGAGCGCCTGGAAGTGCTCGCAGAAGCCAAGACCCCTCCCTTCCCCATCGACGCGGGTTGGCGCGGCGAGGAAGACCAGCAAGTGAGCGAAGAGGTACGACTCAAAAACCGCGTGGTGGACTTACGTCGCAAACGGCTACACCAGAATTTGCGCCTGCGCCACCAAGTGATCACAGCGATTTATAGCTTTTTGGATGGTGAGGGCTTTATCAGCGTTGAAACCCCTTACCTGACACGCTCTACCCCAGAGGGTGCTCGCGATTTTCTGGTGCCCTCGAGGCTCGAGCCCGGCCACTTTTATGCCCTGCCCCAGTCGCCTCAACTGTTCAAGCAGATGCTGATGGTCGCCGGCTACGACCGCTACTTCCAGATTGCCCGCTGTTTCCGCGACGAAGACCTGCGGGCCGACCGCCAGCCTGATTTTACCCAGCTCGATATAGAGATGTCCTTCGTCACCCAGGACGACATCATCGCGCTTAACGAGCGGCTGGCCGCCCACATCCTACGTGAGACCAAAGGCCTCGAGCTGACCCTCCCCTTCCCCCGCCTGAGCTATGCCGAGGCCATGAACCGCTACGGCTCCGACAAGCCCGATCTGCGCTTTGGCCTCGAGCTGCAAGAGGTTACCGAGGTGTTCAAAGGCGGCGAGTTCAGGGCCTTTGCGGCGGCCGAGACGGTCAAGGCCCTGGTGGTGCCCAGCCTGTTGTCGCGCCGGGAAATTGAGGAGCTCGAGGCCATTGCCAAAAGCAAAGGCGCAGCAGGGCTGGCCTGGGCCAGGTACGAGCAGGCCGCGCTTTCGGGCGGGATCGCTAGGTTCATACCTCCCAACCTGCCGCAGATGTTACAGCTAAGCGAGGGCCAGACCCTGCTGTTTGTGGCCGGCCCCTGGCGTAAAACGGTAGAGTGCCTGGGGGCGGTGCGGCTCGAGCTCGGCAAACGGCTTGGCCTGATCGAACCCGGTTACAGGTTTTTGTGGGTGGTGGACTTCCCCCTGCTGGAGTGGGACGAGGAGGCGAGCCGCTGGACCTATATGCACCACCCTTTTACCAGCCCCAATCTCGATGATCTGCACCTGCTGGACACCGACCCCGGAAAGGTGCGGGCCTACGCCTACGACTTTGTGCTCAACGGCAGCGAGATTGGCGGCGGCTCTATACGCATACATCGGCGCGAGCTGCAAGAACGTATGTTCGCCCTGCTGGGCATCAGTGCAGAAGAAGCCCAACAGAAGTTTGGCTTTCTGCTCGAGGCCCTGTCTTACGGCGCGCCACCCCACGGCGGCATCGCCTGGGGGCTTGACCGCTTTGTGGCCCACCTGGCCGGCGAGGAATCCATCCGCGAGGTCATTGCTTTCCCCAAGAACAAGGAAGGCAAGGAAACCCTCACCGGCGCTCCGGCCCCGGTGGATGAGGTCCAGCTGGCTGCGGTGGGACTGGCCATAAGGAGCAAGGTATGAGTGTCTGGTCGGCCCCAGTCCCCAACCCCGGTACACCCCTGCCGGCCAGAGGGGGGCTTTATGTCTAAGGCCAGCCATCGTGTTCCGTATCTTTTGGTGGATGCCTTTACCGAGGTGCCCGGTGGAGGCAACCGGGTGGCCCTGGTTCTGGACGCCCGCGGCCTGAGCACCGAGGAGATGCAGCTCGTAGCCGCCCGGCTGGGGCAGCCCCAGGCAGCCTTCGTTACCGACTGGGAGGGCACAGGCTTTGAGGTGCGCTTCTTTGCGGCCAACGGCGAGGTGGAGTTTAGCGGCCATGCTGCGGTGGGCCTGGCGCTTTCGCTGCTGCAAGAAGGCCTGCTTCCAGAAGGCGTCAACAGGCTCTATTTGCGCACCATTGGGGAGTCGCTCACGGTAGAGCTTTCGGAAGGGCGCGCCCTGGTACAAAGCCCGAGCCCCCGCTTCCGCGACCCACCGTCCTGGAAGGTGCTGCAGGAATTTATCGAGGTCATGGGGGCCAACGAGCGCTACCTGCACCGGGGTTTACCCTACGGCATTACGTTTACCGGCTTGTGGACGCTTTTCATGCCGGTGGTGGCGCCCGGATTGGTGGATGCCCTCGAGCCCGACATGGATAGGCTTGCTGCGCTGTCGAATGAGCTCGAGGTCGCCACCGTCCACGTATATGCCCCCTATGGCCCCCGCCGCTTCTACGCGCGCACCTTCGCCCCCGCCCTGGGCATCCCCGAAGACCCCGTCACCGGCTCTCCCAATGCTGCCCTGGGCGCACTGCTGGCCCGGGCTGGGGTGGTGCCACGCTGGGAAGGCGAGGTTAACCTAACCGTTACCCAGGGGCATCGCATGGGTGGCCCCGGCCAGGTGGAGGTACGGGTGGAGTACGGCCCGGCCGGAAATATTCTGGGGGTGTATATCGGAGGTACGGCGGTGCTGGCCGAAAATGGGGTGGTGGAGCTGGGCGGAAACCTCAACTGAAGACCGCCCGCCTGCGGGCCTCGGTACCCCACGCCCGCATTGGCCCTGGAGCGTTGGCTCCTACCAGCTCAGCCAAGTGATGCAGAGCCTGAGCCAAAGTGAGCGTGCTTGAAAGACCTCATATGAATCGACCCATCCAGCTTGTGCTGATTGACGTTGATGGTACGCTGTTTGGCCCCAATGGCGTACCCCCGTGCGCCTGGGATGCCGTCGCACGTGCCAGGGCAGCGGGGCTGCATCTGAGCATTTGCACCGGGCGGCCTGGGCGCGGTTTTGCCCTCGAGTACGCCAGGCGACTGGATCCCCAGGGTCTGCATATTTTTGAGTCTGGGGCCGTGATTGTTTCTGGTACAGGCCAGGTGGTACGGGCATCAGACCTACCCCGTCAGGTCTACCAGCGCCTGATCGAGTTGGGCAGGGTGTATGGCGTGCCATTTGAGGTCTACACCGCTGAAGGTGGCTTTTATCGTGAAAGCCACCACCCCGACCTGCTTACGCACGAGCGCATGCTGGGCTTTTCAGCGCAGGAAGATAGTTTAGACAGACTTAATCAGAAGATAGTGCGGATACAGTTTGTCTGGCGCCCCTCACCCACCTGGCAGAAGGTACGCGCACAAATTGCCCAGATGCCAGATGTTGAATTGCATGAAGCCACCAGCCCCGGTATGCCAGGGGTTGGTTTTAGCTCAGTTACGGCGGCAGGGGTTTCCAAGCGGGCAGCCGCAGCCTGGGTTGCAGCGGAACTTGGACTGAACCTGCGTCACTGTGCAATGGTGGGCGATGGCGAAAACGACCTCGAGCTGATTCGCGCGGCCGGCCTGGGCATTGCCATGGGCAACGCTCCAGAAGTAGTTAAGCAGGCTGCCAATCTGGTAGTGGGCACGGTCGATGAGTGCGGCCTTGAACAGGCTCTAGAAGCTGTTGTTGCACAATCACATCGTGCTTTATTTCACGATAAAACTTGCTCGTGAAAATGCTATCTACAGAAGGGATTTCATGATTAAGTTAATCGCCCTCGACCTAGACGGAACTTTCTATGCTGGTCGCAATTTCGGGGTTCCGGATTCGGCCTGGGAAGCAGTTGCAAAAGCCCGTCAGCAGGGGCTGCGCTTTGCCGTGTGTACCGGGCGGCCTCAGGGGGGCTATGGGTTAGCCTATGCCCAACGTTTAGACCCCAACGGGCCTCACGTTTTTAATGATGGTGCCTCAGTATGCGATGCACAAGGTCGCTCGCTACATGCCCACGCACTGCCGCACCTGACAGAACTGATAGAACTAGCACGGAAATATAAGCTTCCCTTCGATCTGATGGGGGCCGAGGGTGGTCGTTACTACGAAGAAGGTCTAATGCCACCAGAACTGCTCTCGCACATCGAGATGACCGGGGTCGAGGCCCGTTCAGCCCTATTGGGGGAAATCGAAGAAACCCTGGTTCGTTTGTGGTTTGTAGTTAGCGACCTGGGCCTGTGGGAGATGGTCAAGCCCGAGCTGGCTGCCCTGCCATCTATAGATTTGGCCGAGTACAAGAGCCCCCGGGAGGTGATTACTGGAGTCATCCGTAAGGGTGTTACAAAGGCCACCGGGTTGCAGTGGTTGGCAGAGCATTACAGCATCTCCCTGAGCGAAATCGCCATGATTGGCGACAGCCACAACGACCTCGAGGCCATCCGCGAAGCTGGGCTGGGCATTGCCATGGGCAATGCTGTAGATGAAATCCGGGCCATCGCCGACCACATCACCGGCCATGTGCGCGAGCAGGGCTTTGCCCAGGCGGTTGAGTACATCCTGGCGCTCAATGGCCACCCTCTGGGCTTGTCCCGCTAAAACAGGTTCTAGGGGCACTTTTGTCCACAGCGTCACCCTATTAGCGCGGGATATTCTTCCCTATGCACCATAGGAAGTTGGTGCCACCATTTGTGCATGTTCGGTATTCGCGACCGAAAGCTCGGTGTAGTGGTGGCTTTGATGTTTGCCCCATTTGCCTTGCAGCTACTGGGGTGGGCCGGAACACCGCTGGGTGGGGGGCCATGTGGAGCCATTGGGCTGGAGCAACTTATGCTCGAGCAACCCCAGGCCTTCTTCTATGCACAAATCATGCTGTGGGGCATCGCACTGCTGATGGCTACAGGGTTTTTTATCCTGATGCTCAGCTTCATGAACAACGGCTCGATTCCTAAGGCCCAGGCCAGACCATTTGTACTGGCAGGTCAGGCCATAGGGGGAATTACCGCTCTAATTTACCTGCTGACCCGCACCACAGGTCTCCCTGCACCCAGCCCCATTGGCTGGCTGATCAGCGGGCGTGAACCCATCGACGTAATTGGAGCGCTGGTGCTGGTGGTACTCTTTGCACACAGCTTTCTGGCGCTCAACTGGCTGCAAAAAGCCAGCCCCGGCCAGACAAACTCTACAGCGCAGACCACCCGCCTAATGCCATAACCCGCGGGCTAAAATTTCCTGAGCATTGATGGGGCAGCTCAACAGAAATGTCCTTGAAGTTCTGCTTGCCGGGCCTGCCCGCGGTTCACCTAAATGTGCTTGGTGCACAAGTTGTGCTACCATGTACAGCCGTGACAAGTGTTTCTGGAGGCCGCTGGGTTGCCGAAATATACGGCTGTAACCTGGAAGTGCTGGAAAACCCCAAGCTGGTAGAGGTAGCGCTGCGCGATGCAGTGCTCAAGCTTGGTGCACCTCCGGCTGGTATACAGTCCACGGTCTACAAGTTTTACCCTCAGGGACTTTCGGCAGCCATCCTCTCCCCTGTGGCCGCAGTTATGATTCACACCTGGCCAGAGGACAACGCCTCGGCAGCGCTCGACCTTTACTTTTATAAGCGCGACGTAGACCCCGAAGCGGTCTTGCGGGGGCTGGCCAGGGCATTTGGAGCCCAGGAAGAGTCGGCTTTTCGTTTTTGGCGTGGTGGTGAGCATGAAATAAAGCGCCGCAGGCAAGAATCACCGAGCAAAAACGGGCTGTAGCAAATAGAGCGAAAGAGGATGGTACAATCCCAATCACAAAAAGGGCTGTCTCGCGCTTATTTTTGCCGCTCGTGGCGGCTATAACGCGCAGAACGTCATAAAAACCCACAACTGGAGGAATCACTATGGAATATGGCATGTACTACCTCGAGCAGGTCACGCCCTACGAAGCCATCTACCGCCGCATGGACAGGGTCCTGGCTGCTGGGCGAACCAAATTTCAGGATTACTTTATCTTCCAAACCGGCGGCTTTGGCAAAGTCCTGGTGCTCGACAAAGACGTGCAGTCTACCGAACGTGACGAGTACATCTACCACGAAACCCTGGTGCACCCGGCCATGCTGGCCCATCCCAACCCACGTTCGGTGTTCATTGTCGGGGGGGGCGAAGGTGCTACGCTGCGTGAGGTTTTGCGGCACCCAAGCGTGGAAAAGGCTGTGATGTGCGACATTGACGATGAGCTTGTGGCAATGGCCCGCACCCTGCTTCCAGAGTGGCATCAGGGGGCCTTCGACGACCCCCGGGCCCTGGTCGTTACCGAGGACGCCAGGGCTTGGCTGGAACATCACCCCGATACCTACGATGTGATCATCGTTGATCTGAACGACCCCGTGGGTGAGGACAACCCCGCCCGAATGCTCTTTACCGTGGAGTTCTATGAGCTGCTCAAAGCACGTCTCAATCCCGGCGGCCTGATGGCCATGCAAGCGGGTATGGTCTTGCTCACCCACCACAAAATGCATCCGGTGGTACACCATACCGTCAAGCAGGTTTTTAGGCACACCCGTAGTTACTGCAACTACATCCCTGGCTTCATGCTCAATTTTGGTTTTATTGTGGCCTCCGACGCGGTCGACGTTACAGGTTTGAGCGAGGGCACCCTTGAAGCCCGCATTCTGGAGCGCCAGCTACCGCTCAAGCACCTCGATGCACCTTTTATCGAAGCCATGTTTGTTTTGCCCAAAGACCTCAAAGAGGCCATTGCGGCAGAAAAGATGGTCTCGAGGGACGCAGCACCCTTCTGGCTAACCGACGAGGGTGAAGCACGACAGTCTGGTGTTTGAGGCTGCCTTTGACCATTCATGCATTTTTTCATCACAAAGGCATAGAATCTAAACCATGCAAAGGACTCTTTTTGTTGTAGTTGCAATCCTGGCCGTTGTCATAGCAGCCATTCTGTTTCTGGTGCTAAGGCCCAAACCCACCGCCAGCAGCGCCGATGCCGCCACCGGAGCACGCTTTATTATTGGCGATCCAAACGCCAAAGTTACCGTGGTCGACTTTTCCAACTACCTATGTGGACACTGCCGCGACCACGCCAACAATGTGTTCCCGCTGATCAAGCGCGACTACATTGACACTGGCAAAATACGCTACGTCTTCCGCGATTTTCCCTTTGGCGGACAGGAAAACGTAATTCGCGCGGGAGAAGCCGCAGCCTGCGCCGCCGACAACAACCTGTACCTCGAGTACCACGAGGCCCTTTTTCGTGCCCAGACGCAGTGGGCGGGTTTGAGCGGGCAAGCCCTTGATAACTACTTTGCAGACCTGGCCGGACAGATCGGGATCGCTCCGGCGACTTTCTTAGAGTGCTTGAAGTCGGGCAGCAAGCGCGCGGGTGTCCTGGCCGACCAGAAACTGGCGCTCGATCTGGGGCTCACCGGTACACCCAGCTTCATTGTGAACGGCAAGACCTTCACCGGCCAACGCTCCTACGATAGCTGGCGCGAGATTCTGGACAAAGCCCTGGTCGGGCAGTCCAGCGGTGGCGACCAGGATGGTTACAGCAGCCCTGCTAAGCCCTAGCTGTAGGCTCGAACAAAGAGCACAAAGGCTCGCCCCAAGGGCGAGCCTTTGTAAAGAACAATGCTCTACTTCAAGATGCCTGGCGCAAGCGGGCCTCCTCGAGCGCCATCAACGGCTTGTCTAGATGGGGCATATCGAAGACCACTTCCTTAACCCCCGAGCCCGGCAGTTCGTACATAAGCTCTACCATAGCCTTTTCGATAACAGACCGCAGCCCACGTGCTCCTGTACCACGTTTGAGGGCACGTCGGGCGATTTCCCGAAGCGCGCTGGGTGTGAAGCGGAGCTCGATGCCCTCCATGCGCAGTAGCTCCTGGTACTGGCGAATGAGGGCATTCCTGGGCTCGGTCAGAATGCGCACCAGGGCTTCTTCGTCGAGGGCCTCGAGCTGAACCATCACCGGCATACGGCCCACAAACTCCGGTATCAGGCCAAAACGAACCAGGTCTTCAGGAATCACCTCGGGCTTTTCTTCGCTTTTCTTGGGACGGGTGAAACCGATGGGGTTCTGGTCCACCCGCGAAAGCACGATGCGCTCGAGGCCATCAAAAGCCCCGCCCAGGATAAACAAAATGTTCCTGGTGTTGAGGGTAATGAACTCCTGGTGGGGGTGCTTACGGCCACCCTGCGGTGGAACGTTGGCTACCGTGCCCTCAATAATCTTCAAAAGAGCCTGCTGCACCCCCTCTCCCGAGACATCTCGGGTCAGGCTGGGGTTCTCAGACTTGCGGGCGATTTTGTCGATCTCATCGATGTAGATAATGCCTTTTTCAGCCGCCTGCACATCGAAGTCGGCAGCCTGCAGCAGACGTAACAAAACGTTTTCCACGTCCTCACCCACATATCCGGCTTCAGTCAGGGTGGTGGCGTCGGCTATAGCGAAAGGCACATCCAGCATTCGGGCCAGGGTTTCGGCCAGCAGGGTTTTGCCGGTTCCTGTAGGCCCAATCAACAGCACGTTGGATTTCTGTACCTCGGCCTCAGGGTGCAGCAGGCGCTTGTAGTGGTTGTAAACAGCCACCGAAAGGGTTTTTTTCGGCAGCTCCTGTCCAATCACATACTGGTCGAGGAAGCTCTTGATTTCAGCCGGTTTGGGCAGATGGCGCGGGCCGGTAAAGCCAGGCCTGGGCTCGGAATCCAGCAGATGGTTGGCCCGATCTACACACTCGTTACAGATGTACACCTCACCCAGGGGTGACTCAATCAGCTGGGCAACCTCGGGGTGCTTTTTACCGCAAAAGCTGCACGAGGGCTTATTGCGTCTCACGGCTAACCACCTGATCTACCAGCCCATAGCCTGCCGCCTCTTCGGCGGTAAGGTAGTAATCGCGCTCGGTATCGCGCTCCACTTTTTCCAGGGGTTGATTGGTATGCCGGGCCAGGATGGCGTTCAGCACCTTGCGGGTCTTGAGTATTTGTTCGGCCTGAATGGCGATGTCGGTGGCCTGTCCACCCAGACCTCTGGCCCAGGGCTGGTGAATCATAACCTTGGAGTGAGGCAGGGCATACCGCTTGCCCGGCTCACCCGCCGCCAGCAGCACAGCACCCATCGAGGCGGCAAGCCCCACGCAGATGGTCGAGACCGGGGCGGTTACAAACTGCATGGTGTCGTAGATAGCTAGACCAGCGTCCACGTCCCCACCGGGCGAGTTGATGTACATGCGAATTTCCTGGTTGGGGTTTTGCGCTGCCAGGAAGAGGATTTGCGCCACGATGGTGTTGGCTACCTGTGCGTCAATCGGTGTACCCAGAAAGATGATGCGGTCTTTTAGTAGGCGGCTATAAATGTCGTAAACACGTTCGCCACGGGCAGTTTGTTCGATGACATATGGAACGATCATATCGGCTCTATTGTATGACTGAAGTCAGGTTCAAGAGGGCATTAGCGCACATAGGGCAGCAGCGCAGGATTCAAAGCAGCATCGGTAGGACTCAAACTGCCCTACCGATGCGCCGATGCGTAAGGTCTGGCTGGTCTAGAGAAGTCTTGGAAGATGGCTACGATGCAAGTATCTGCACGGCTTCAAATAGCGCTTTATCGTGAAGGCGCTGAATCCGCAGGCGGGCCAGGGTATCTCGCCCGAGTTCGCTTTGCAGGCGGGATGGTGTTGTGCGGTACGAGCGCGCCAGTTCGGCCAGGAATTCATCGAACTCTTCCTGGCTTAGCGCAGTCTTAAGCTCATCAGCCAGAGCCTCTACGGCTAACGAGCGGCGCAAGCGCTTGATTGCGCTCTGGCTCAGGCTTTGCTTGAACTCCTCAAGCTTACCGTCTTTCTCGAGCTGCTCCAGGTATTCACCCAGGTTGAGATTTTGCTCCTGCAGGTCTTCTGCCAGGCTTTCCAGCAAACCCTGCTCTTCACGCATCTGCATGGTGGGAGGAATCTCGACCTCAATGGCCTCGGCCAGTTTGTCCAGCAGTTGCGAAGCCTTGGCTTTAGCGGTCTCGCGCTCGAGCTGCGCCTTGAGGGTTTCGCGAACCTTGGCTAAGAGGGACTCGAGGTTTTCTTCACCCACCGTCTTGGCGAATTCGTCGTCGAGTTCGGGCAATTGCAGGGCCTTGACTTCCAGCACCCTGGTCTTGACCTCGCGCACAATGGTTTCGCCATCCTTAACCGGCACCAGCACCTCGTCGCCAGCTTTCTTACCCAGCAAGGCCTCGCGCACGTGTGGTTGGGCGTTTTCCATCACCACCGGAAAGCGTCCGCCGTCTTCGGTCTCGATAAACACGTGATCGGTGGCCTGAACCTCGCGGTCAACCGCCACCATCTCACCATAGCGACCACGAAGGTCTTCCAGAGCCTTGTTGACCACTTCGTCGGTCAGCTCGGGTGTTTCTACCTCGAGCTTGAAGCTGCGCCAGTCGGGCAGTTTTACTTCAGGGTAGTTCTCCACCTCCACCGTGTAGACGAAGGGCTCTCCAAAAGTCAGCTGCTCTTCCAAAACCTTGGCGCCTACCGGTAGCAGAGAAAGCTCGCGGGCGGCCTTAGGGAAGGTCTCATCGCGCAGGACTTCCTTAACTTCATCAAGCAACGACTCCTTACCAATTTTGGCCTCGATGACCTTAGCAGGCGCTTTCCCTGGCCGAAAACCGGGCACCTTAACCCGACTGGCATAGTTGCTCAAAACCGTGTGGTAGGTCTGTTCGACCTGACTGGCCGGAACCTCCACCTTGATTTTTACCTTGTAGCCATCACGTTCTAGAATTTCTGCCACAACACACCTCGAGTTCGACCTCAGGGGTCGCCAAGGTCATAGTTTACAACCCTATGCGGGTTTCAGATACACCCACCTGGGACAAGTGACCCTGTATACCCCTCACCCGTATGCAGTAACTTGTGAAACAAGGGGCATGATATGAAAACAATCCTCGTAATTGGCGGAAACTTCGGCGGGATGACCAGCGCTTTCGAGCTTAAGCGCAGGCTCGGGAAAGAAGCCCGGATAGTGGTGGTCTCGAGGCAAAAAGAGTTTGTATACATCCCCTCCCTAATCTGGGTGCCTTTTGGCCGACGCAAGATATCGGACATCACTTTCGATGCCGAAAGCACCTTCCGGCGGGGGGGTATCGAGTTTATCCTGGGGGAGGCCACCAAGATTAGACCCGGCGAAAACAAAGTGGAGCTGGCCGACGGAACCGTAATTGACTACGACTTCCTGGTCATCGCTACCGGCGCAAAACTAGCCTGGGAGGCCGTACCAGGGCTGGGACCCAAGGGCTACTCACACTCCATTTTCACCCCACCCGACGCCGAAAAAACCTACGAGGCCTACAAGCAATTCCTCCAAGACCCTGGCCCGGTGGTGATTGGGGCAGTACCGGGTGCAAGCTGCATGGGAGCGGGCTACGAGTACCTGTTCAACTTCGAACATCAAGTACGCAAGGCCGGCAAGCGCAAGCAGGTCAGCATTACCTGGGTCACCCCAGAACCCCAACTTGGCCACTTTGGTATTGGTGGCATGAGCGGGGGCGAGACCATGCTCAAAACCTTCTTGAAAATGCAAGGCATTGAGTACCGCGCCAATGCAGCCATCACCGAGGTACGTCCTGATGGTGTGGTGCTCTCTACTGGCGAGGTGCTGCCTTCGAAGTTCACCATGCTGGTTCCCCCATTTGAGGGTGTGGAAGTGGTGAAAAACACCCCTGAGTTGGTAGACGCCAAAGGCTTTGTGGAAGTTACAGACGGATACCAGAGCACCCGTTATCCCAACGTATTTGCGGTGGGCTTGGCTGCCAAGGTACCTAACCCCTTCAAAGGCGACGTGCCCTTTGGTGTGCCCAAAACCGGCTTCCCCACCGACGAGATGGCTAAGGTTGCTGCCCGTAACATCAGCGAGATTCTGCACGGGAACCTCAATAACCTGCACTGCAAGGCGTTTGGTTCCATGCCCGCCGTATGCGTGATGGACGCGGGCAATAAGGAAGTTGTCATCCTGGGCAACCACCTCTTCCCACCGCGCCAATTCCAGATAATGCTGCCCAACGTACTGGGCGACTTTAACAAGGTTTTGGTCGAAAAAGTGTTGTTGCTAAAGTACCGCAATGGCTGGTCGTTCCTACCCTAGGGCTGGTATAAGCCATTCCTCCACCCCCTCTTTACGGAGGGGGTCTTTGCATTTGGTGCTGTTCGGTCTCAGTCAGAACCGTATACTAAAATTGCTGTTCAAAAGTACTTAGAGTCTGCTAAGAAGCCGATCGTAAACCATCAAGAACTTTCGGTAATAACAGAATCGAGAAGGCCAGCCAGTGAAAACCCTTTAGCGTTTCGGTAAGTCGCTCGTAGTCACGCGCCAGCCGACGAAAACGAGCCATCCAGGCAAAGCTACGCTCAACTACCCAACGCCGGGGAAGCAACACGAAGCCCCTTTTGGCTTCCTCCAGCTTGACCACACACAGCGCTATCCCTTCCTGCGCAGCCGCCTGCTCCGCCTCCGAGCCTGTATAGCCCTGATCTACGTATGCGATTTCGACCCGCTGGTTGGTAACAGCTTGCACCGCCTGGGAGAGCTCCCCCACCTGGCTGCGTTCCTGCTCGTTGGCAGGGGTAACCAGCAGGGCCAGCAGATGACCCAGGGTATCCACCGCCATGTGCACCTTGCTGCCTTTACGGCGCTTGGCCCCATCGTAGCCTGCCCGCTCCCCGCTCTCGGGGCTGGATTGCAAG
>NZ_JHVI01000010.1 GCF_000620065.1 Meiothermus cerbereus DSM 11376
TTGTTGCTCCTCCTGGTTCAGCAAGGCCCGCTTATCCCCTCCTGGGTTGTAGCGGTGCTTATCGATGAGCCCCTGGGGTCCCTCGGCGTTGTAGCGCCGGATGAGCTTGTAGACCCAGTTCTGGCTAAACCCGGTGGCCTGGCTCACTGCCCGGGTGCTGGGGCGGTTCTCCCGGGTCTGCTGGGCGTACAACCAGATCACCTGCCAGCGGGTCTTCTCCTTGGCATCCTTGCAGCTACGGTAGCGCTGTTCGAGTTCTTCCAGGCTCAGGTGGGCGTGTAGGGCTATGGCTTTGCTTGGCATGAGTTATTATCTACATAGATTTGGTATTAGGGCAAGTTTTTCAGCTAATCGCTTCCCTTTATGCCGACCTCGCCGACAAAGTAGCAAAACCCCCCTTAACTGGCCCTGAACAGCGGATTAACGCCCAGGCAAAAACACAGCCCCCGGAGGGTCTTCCGCCGGGGGCTTGGTAGGCAGGGCCTCAAGGCTTCTGGGAGAGATCCAGCATCCCCTTCCCCACCTCCTGCGGGGGGAAGGGCAGGGGCTGGGCGTTCTCCTCCAGGCGCTGCTGGAGCTGGGCCGGGGTGAGGTTCGGCTGGGCCGAAAGCCACAGGGCCATGGCCCCAGCCACCAGGGGGGTGGCGAAGGAGGTGCCGGTGCATTGGCCCTGCCCTCTCCCGGGGGTCACGCACTCCAGGGCGGTGCCCGGGGCCGAGAGGTCCACGTAGGCCCCGCGGGTGCTGTAGGGGGCCGGGCTGAGGTTCCTATCCAGCGCCCCCACCGCCACCAGCCCCGGCAGGTCAAAAGCAGCAGGATAGTGGGCTGGGCTTCCATAATTCCCCTGGTTGCCCGCAGCCGCGGCCACCGGGATGCCCTGGGAGAGGGCCGCCTCCAGGGCCAGCTTCAGGGCCTCCACCGGGGTGTCGCCCCCCAGGCTCAGGTTGAGAACCGTGGGCCCCTGGCGGTTTTGCACCACCCAGCACACCCCCCGCACCACCCGGCTCGCCCGGCAGAAGCCGTCCTCGTCGCAGACCCGCACCGGCAGAATATCGGCCTGGGGCGCCACCTCTTTCACCAAACCCGCGGCCCCGGTGCCATGGCCGCCGGAGAAGGCGTCCTGGGGCTCGTCGTCCTCCTCCACGAAGTCGTAGCCAGGAAGCTGGGGGATGACGGTATCCACCCCGGTGTCGAGCACCGCCACCCGCACCCCCTGCCCACCCCAACCACGGTTGTGCGCCTGAAGGGCCCCGATGGCCTCACCGCCCCAGCTCCCCAGGCTCCCCAGGCTCCACAGGCTCTCGGGGTCGGCTTTGTAGGCGGGATCCTGGGCTTCCAGCTCCTCCAGCGCGCGCCCCAGAGTCTCCCCGGTATAGCCCAGCTCCGCCAGGGCGAAACCGCAGGCCTGGAGGTCGTCTTTGCGGACCCGGGTAAAGCCAGCGGGCAGGCGCGGGGTCTGGCCCAGTGGCAGCCGCAGCAACACCCTATCGCGGGCCACCTGCCCCAGCACGCTCAGGCTGGCCCGGGCCTCTTGTGTGCCCTTTACCACCCGCACGGTCTGGGGGCCGCCGGCAACATTGGGCACCCAAAAGCGTAGCGTGTTTCCTTCACGCATCGTCACTGTGGCGGGCTCCGTGCCCACAAAAACCTGGGCTCCCTCCGCACTCATCCCGCCCAGCCGGGCCTCCACTTCCTCCCCCAGCGCAGCGCGGCTGGGGGAAAGGCTCAGGCTGGGAGAAGGGGTACATGAGGATAGCAGCAGCAGCAACCAGAACCATTTGTGCATGGGGCACCTCATCGCCGTAAATAACACTATATCCACTCAAGTCCAGCACCCAGGCGGGCATGGCTTAGGGGAGGGTAAGGGTGCCACCACCTACGGTGTAACTGTTGGTTTGAGCGGTAGCCTCCTTGAGATAGTCACCGGCCTGGAAAGCGCTGGGGTTATTGGGGTCGAGGGCGAACAGGTTCTTGTTGCTCAGGATGGCAGAAACCTTAAAGCTGCCCGATCCCGCGGGAGGAGTGTATCCCAGCAAGCTGGAAGCTGAGAGGTCGGGCAGGGTGTAGCTGGTGGCGCTCCCCAGCCAGTTCTTGGTAAGGCTGGCGGTGTAGTAAATCTGGCCCGCAATCTGGAGGTAGATGCGGTAGCCTTGCAGGCCGCTATCGTTCGGGGAAAAGCCGCTTACGTTGGGGTGAGCTGTCTGGTCTACTGTCAAGCTACCCGAAGACCAAGGCGCGGGGAAGCTCAGGTTTGGGCTGCCGGAGCTAAAGATCTGTATGCTCTGGAGCGAGGCGTTGGTAGCATTGGCCTGAACCAGAGCCGCGTAGCGATCCCCGCCGCCAAACCCGCTCACGGGCCGGTAGCTGGTGGGCGAGGCGTTTACCAAACCATCGCCGGTGTTACTCGAGCTCAGGTAGAAAACAAGTGCACCTGAGGAACCCGTATAACCTGTGGGAGGCGTGGGCAGGGTCAGGCTGACCGGAGCAAGCTGGTCGCTGGAGGTTAGGCTGGCGTTGGTGCTGCCCCCGCTAATCACGTTTACGTTTTTGAGCACCTTAGCCACTTTGACGGAACCGCTGTTTTCTAACGTTACCAGAAGGTCCTGCGTAACAGGCTTCAGATTCAACCCGATAGGGACGTTGCCGCTTGCGGACAAACAGCCCGTGCCGTTCACACACACCGAATCCCCACTGGCGAGCAAGCTGGCATCTACGCTCACGTTCACCGTGAAGGAGACAGTAGTGGGAGTGCTGCTGCTACATTCAAGCTTGGGGTTCGGCAGTTCGCTGGCTGTAGCCTGGATCACCTTGACCACCAGGCTGCTGCACCGCACCGCTACGCCGTACTTGGTCTGACCCCCTAGGTTGAAAGTGCCAGTTTTGGAGGCGGTGCCGCTCATGGGAAGAAACTGCCAGCTCCCAGAGTCCACCTGATAGGCAGCCGCGTTGAAGTTACCCATTGGGTCTTCCACGGTGAGGGTGATGCTGCTGGGGGGTGGGGGCGTACCTCCGCCACAGGCGGCCAGTACGAAAGTCAAACCAAGTGCGACAAGCGTCTTGTACTTCAACTTCATTGCTAACCTCCTTATGGATTCCCACGACAGGCAAAAGGCCCGGGAAGCAAAGCCTTGCTGTTTTTCAGGCAGGCTCTGGCCTGCCGTGGGTGGCTGTAGGTTAGCAAAAGGGGTCTTAACGCAGCCTGAACGCCTCCAGGCGGCTGCGGTAACGCTCGGCCAGCACGGTGTAGCGGGCCTCCTCCAAAAGGGCGATGGCTTCCTCCAGGCCAGCCCGCTCCCCGGTCAGTTCGGCCAGGTTGGCCAGCACCGCCGCGGTCAACACCCACTCCTGACCTGCCTTGGCCAGTCGCAAGGCCTCCTGGTAGGCTGCCCTGGCCTCGGCGGGCTGCCCCTGCCGGTGGTAGAGGGCTCCCAGATTGTTCCAGGCCCGCCCCATGGCCTCGAAGTTCCCCACCCTTTCCGCCAGGGCCAGCGACTCCCGGTACAACCGCTCGGCCTCGGCGGGCTGGCCCTGGCGCTCCTTGATTACCCCCAGGTTGAGGTAGAGCCTGGCCCGCAAGCCCTCGCGGGGCCCAATGGCCTCGAGCACCTCGGTAAAAACCTCCTCCCCCTGGCCCAGCTCCACCAGCGCCACCGCCCGGTTACCCAGCGCGCTCAGGTGGCGCACCTCCTCGCCAGCCAGCAAGAAGCGCACCGAGGCCCGGCTAAAAGCCTCGGCCGCTTCCTGGAAGCGGCCCTGACCCAAGAGCATCATGCCCTGTAGGTTGAGGGCCTCGGCCTGGGCGTACGCGCCTCCAGCCTTGGCCCGCTCCGCTTCGGCCTGAGCCTCGGCAAACTGCCCCAAGCGGAAGAGCACCCCAGCCCGCAGAGCGCTTTTGTCGGGGCTATCGGGCAGCTCATCCAGCAGATCGAGGGCTTCCCTGTAGCGGCCCAGCCGCTCCAAAGCCCGCGCCCGCAGCAGGCTGAGTTCAGGGTCGGGGGCCAGCTCGGCCAGCAGCGCCAGCGCTTCCCTGGGCTGCTCCTCCACCTGGGCGCGGGCCAGACGCAGCAGGGCGCTTCGCCCCCGGGAAAAATCGGCCTCCTCCCAGTGGGCTCGAGCCAGCCGGTATAGCGGCGCCGCCTCGGCTAGGGGAAGCTTGCGGGCCAGCTCGAGGGCCACCCTACGGCCTTCGATGGTAGGCGCCACCGTCAGCCGGGGCTGCCCCTGGCTATCCAGCAGTCTACGTCGAATAAGAAAATCCAGGGTTTCCGCACCCAGGCCCAGCAGCTCTACTGCGCGGGAGAGGCCCACCAACTGCACCGCAAAAAAAGCCCGCTGCACCTCGAGGTCAAACCTTTTTAGCTCGGGTTCAGCCTCAAGAACTTCCTCGACACCGGGCAGGGCCCGCGCTTCCTGCAAGAGTGCCAGGGCCTCCTCCTCCCAGCCCAGGCCGTACAGGGCCTCGGCCCGCTCGAGGTGGGCACGCCATAGGGCCAGGGCGATGGCCTCCCGCCGGCTCCAAACCCACTCCTCGAGCTCAGGCGAAAGGCCATCATCCGCACCTTCCAAAAAACGCCCCCGATAAAGCCCCCGGGCTTCCTGCAGACGGCCCTCCTTCAGCAAAGATTCCAATTCCTTTGCGTCACAAGCCGCCTCCGCCCGCAGCACCTCCTCCCCTTCGACGCACACACCTGCCGCGCGAAGCTGGCTCAGGGCCACCGATAAGCTATTCAAGGCATCGCTGGCCCCCGGCCAGAACAGCTCGGTCAGGTGACGACGGGAACGCGGGCCCTCCAGCAGCAGATAGCTCAACAACAGCAAGGGTTTTTTCTTACGCAAGGGCTTTTGCGTATCTAAAAATAGCTCACCCAGTGTTCGCAGCATGTCCTGGCAGGATTATAAATGCAAATAAAAAAACCGGGGTGCACAAAGCACCCCAGCCAATTTTTGCCTTTACTTGGGCTCGTCCGGCACCGGGCCGACCACCCCAGGCGCCACCCACTGCATCTCGTTGAGCTCCTTCACCGTCATCTTGCGCCCAGCGGGCACCCGCAAAACCCCGTTGCGGTCGCGGATGGGGCCGGTGAAGGGGTCCCATTTGGGGTTGGGGCTTTGGATGTCTTTGTAGAGCTCCATCACCCGGTCGTAGACGCTAACCTTCTTGCCGTTCACGGTCATGGTGGCTTTCTTGAGGGCCGCCTCAAATTTGGGGTTGATGGGCATGCCCACCTGGGCCCCGAGCATTACCGCTTTCTCGCGGGCCAGCCACCAGTAGTCTACGTTCTGGAGGTTTTTGGGGGTGTAGGTACCGTTCTGAACCTTCTTCAGGATGTCGATGTAGATCACGCTCCAGTCTACGAGCTGGCCCGAGACCACGTAGTCGGGGGCGTACTTGTACATCGAGTTGTAGTGGCTGAAGCTGGGCACCTTGCGCCGGGCCGCGGTCTGAACGACCGTAGCGGTGTCCTCGGTAAAGGCCAGAACATCGTTGCCCTCGGCCATCAGGGCCTCGGCGGCCTCGCGGGCCTTCACGGGGTCAAACCAGGCGTTGATCCACTTGACATTCACGGTAGCCTTGGGGTTCACCGCCCGCACCCCCAGGGCAAAGGCCGAGATGTGACGCTTAAGCTCGGGGATGGGGAAAGCCGCCACGTAGCCCACCTTGCCGCTCTTGGTGAGGGCACCCGCCATCAGGCCGTTCAGGTAGTAAATCTGGTAGAAATCGGCCATGTAGGTAAGCATGTTGGGGGCCCGCTTGAAGCCGGAGGCATGGGCAAAAATCACCTCGGGATACTTCTTGGCGGCCTCGAGGGTGGGGTCCATGAAGTCGAAGGAGGTGGTGAAGATGACGTTACAACCCCCAGCCACCAGCCGGTCTACCGTAGCCAGGGTATCGGCTGGCTTGACCGACTCCACGTACTGGGTAGTGAGGCCGGGAATGGCCTTCTCGGCGGCCCGGCGAGCCTCGTCGTGTGCAAAGGTCCAGCCCACATCGCCAATAGGGCCTACGTAGATGAAGCAGGCTTTAAGGTTGGCCGGCTGGGCCATCCCAAAACCCAGGGCCAGAGCCATCAAAGCACCCATTAACCAGCTCTTTCTCATACAAACCCCTCCATTTGACCAACCCAACATGCCCTTGTTGGGTTTACCAGCCGTAGCTAGGGCTTTAGCGCTCGCCCCGCCGATAAGGTTTGCCCAACGCTTCAGGGGCGTTGCCCTGCTGCCCACGCAGCCCCGACAAAGCCAGCACAAGTATAACCAGAAGATAGGGCAGGCTGGCAAATACTTCCGAAGGAATGGCCGCCTGGCCCTGGAGCCGGAACTGAAGGTAGTAGAGCAAGCCAAAAAAGATGGCCCCAAACACCGCCCGCACGGGACTCCAACCCACAAAGATTACCAGCGCCACCGCAATCCAGCCCAGCCCGGCGGTCATGCCATCGGTCCAGGAGGGGCGGTAGACCAGCGAGAGGTAGGCACCGGCCAGCCCGGCCAGGGCACCCCCCGCCGCAACCGCCGCATACCGCACCCCCAGCACATTAAGGCCCAGCAGATCGGCTGCTGCCGGGTTCTCCCCCACCGAGCGCAGCGAGAGGCCCAGCCGGGTCGCATAGAACACGAAACTCAGCAAAACTGCCAGCATGATAGCCCCCAGGGTGAAAGGCCACTCGGGGGGCTGGTTAAAGAGCGGCAGCCCCTCGAAGCGCTTACCCAACAGACCGGCCGTGCCCAGGCCCACCATGGTCAGGGCCAGACCCGAGACAAACTGGTTGGCTTGCAGGGTAATGGTTACGAAGCCGTGCAGCATGGCGGCCAGGGCGCCCGCCAGCATGGCCGCCAGCACCGCCAGCCAGAGGTTGCCATCGCCCGCGCTGCCATAGGCCACCGCAAAACCGGCCAGCGCGCCCAGGGCCATCATGCCTTCCACCCCCAGGTTGACCACCCCGGCGCGCTCGTTCAGGATGGCCCCCAGGCAGGCCAGGAGCAAAGGGGTACCAAAGGAAAGGGCTCGAGCGAGGGCGTTGGCGATCTCTTCCATATCTCACAAGACTCCTTTCGTGGATGCTCCGCATTTCAATGCGGAGAGGAAACGAAAGCCGAGCGAAGCTCGGTGCGGGGTCGCCAGCTCGGTGATATGATTCATGCAGGTATGTCCCTCCTCTCCGTAAGGTGCAAACTGATACCGGATGCGAGTACGGCCGAGAAGCTTTCCCGCACGGTGGATCAGTTTGCAGGTGCTTGCAACCACGCCTTGCGGGTGGCGCGTCGGGAGAATGCCTGGGACAAGTTCGCCCTTCAGAAGTTGGTGTACCGCGAACTCCGCGAACGCTTCGGCCTCTCGGCCAACCTGGCGGTGCGGGCCATCGCTCGGGTTGGCAAGCGCAAGGGGCACAAGGCGGGCGGTTTCAAGGCCACCAGCGTTGACTACGACCGGCGCATCCTCTCGCTGAACATTGCGGACGAGGTGGTCAGCCTCTCCACGGTGGAGGGGCGGGTGAAGGTGCCGCTGCATATCGCTGGGTATCAGCGCCACCTGCTGCGAACCGCCAAAAGCATCCAGGGCGGTCAACTGGTCAGGGGGCGGGACTCCTGGTACGTCCACCTGTGGTGCGAGTACGAGGATCCGCCTGTCCTTGACCCGCAAGGCTTTTTGGGGGTCGACCTGGGTATCGTCAACATCGCCACCGACTCGGATGGCGAGACCTACTCGGGCCAGCACCTGAACTCGGTCAGACACCGCCACCGAAGACTCAGGAAGAAGCTGCAAAAGAAGGGCACCAAGTCGGCCAAGCGTCGTCTGAAAAAGCTTTCGGGCAAAGAGCGGCGCTTCGCCAACGACCTGGGCCACCGCATCAGCAAACGCATCGTAGCCAAGGCTCAACGCACCGGGCGCGGCCTTGCCCTGGAAGACCTCCAGGGGATCCGCGAACGGGTACGGCTCAGGAAGCCCCAGAGGGCTGCGCTGCATAGCTGGGCGTTCCATGACCTGGGCCAGAAAATCCGGTACAAAGCGGAGCGGGCCGGGGTTCCGCTGGTCTGGGTTGACCCAAAGAACACCTCCCGGCAGTGTCCTGCCTGCGGGCACACCGAGCGGGTCAACCGTCCGACGCAGGCGCTTTTTCGTTGCGTAGCCTGTGGGTGCTCTGGGCCTGCGGACTACTTCGCGGCTTGCAATATCGCAAGCCGGGCTGCCGTCATCCAGCCGAACGCGGGGGTATGAGATGCTGTTCATGGCTATCGTTCCACCTGCAAGCCTCGGACTTCAGTCCGGGGTAGATGACAACAGTATGCAACTCAGGCCCTGGAAGCGCCTGAAGTCCTGAATGCTGTCAGGAAGCCACATGCTCATCCAAAAGACCCCATAGCTCCGCATGCGTGCAAGCCCTTATCCTGCGCCCTGCCACAGGCACGACGGGCAGGGTGGGTTGAGCTGTACTGGTGGCTTGACGGTTCAAACCCTCCTCCAAGCACCTCAGCACTATTTCCCGCAGGGGTTTTCCCTCCCGAACGGCCAACAGCTTGAGTCGCTTGTACAGGTCATCGGGCAAGTCCAGCTTGGTTCGCATAAGTTCGTACCAGCATAACCGCTTCCGGCAGCCATTGGGGTCGTCCAGTACTTTTTACCTTCCCCAGCGAAGACGGTAGCGCAAAAATAGCTCCGAGCCAATCAGGCAAAAAAGAATTACCCCGCTAAACACGTCCACAATGCGAAAGGGCATGTTCAGGCTCACCTTCAACAGGTCGCCCCCCGCCAGCACCAGGCCCATCAGGGGAGCGGTGAGGAGCACCAGCGCAGGGTGCCCCCGGGCCAGCCAGGCCACGATGATGGCGGTAAAGCCATAGCCGGAAGAGAGCTGGCTGGGCTCAATCAGGCGGTGGTGGATGCCGGCGATCTCGCCCACCCCAGCCAGACCGGCCATACCCCCGGTGATGAGGGCCAAGAGCAAGAGCACCCGGCCCTGCGCGATGCCCAAATAGCGGGCCGCCCCGGGGTTCTCGCCCGCGATGCGCATGCGGAAACCCAGGGTGGTGCGAAAGAGCAAAAACTGCAACAAAAGGGCCAGCAGCACGCCCAAAAGCAAGGTGGGCCAGTGGACGCTCGAGCCCGGCCAAAGCGGAATCTGCTGGTACTCGGCAAAACGGTCGGAGTAGATGTAGCCCCGCACGTCCTTGCCGCGCCAGGGGCCGTTAATCAGGAAGATCACCAGCGACTGGGCCACGTAGTTGAGCATCAGGGTGGAGAGGATCTCGTTGACGCTGAAGCGCAGCCGCAGCCAGGCCGCCAGGCCGCACCACAGCGCCCCGCCCAAAGCCCCGGCCAGCGCCATCGCCGGCAGGCTCAGGGGAGCGGGCAGGGGCAGGAAGAGGGCCACCCCCGCCGCCAACACCGCCCCCAGCAAAAGCTGCCCCTCGGCCCCGATGTTGTAGAACTGGGTGCGAAAAGCCAGGGTGAGGCCCACCCCAATCAGGAGCAAGGGAATGCTGCGGCGCAGGATCTCCTGCCAGCCTCTGGCCTCCAGCAGGGTTCCGGTAAACATGAGCCGGTAGACCTCGAGCGGATTCTGCCCATAGGCCACAAACACCCCCCCCACCAGCACAAAGGCCAGCCCCAGCGCAGCCAGCGTAACCCCCAGCATCCGCCAGGGCGAGGCGTGGGCGAGGGGCTCGAGCCTCATACCTCACCTCCGGTCATCAGCAGGCCAATCTCTTCGCGGGTGAGGCTACCGACCGCAAAAGGGCCCTTGAGCCATCCCCGGTAGAGCACCCCTATCCGGTCGCAGAGCGAAAGCAGTTCTTCCAGGTCTTCCGAGACCAAGAGCACCGCCGCCCCCTGCTGGGTTTTTTCCAGCAAGACCCGGTGCACCTGCTCGGTGGCCCCAATATCCAGGCCGTAGGTGGGGTGGACGGCCAGAATGAGCTGGGGCTGCCCGGCCAGCTCGCGGGCCAGAATAACTTTTTGGATGTTGCCGCCGGAAAGGAGCCTCGAGGGGGTATGCAGGCTGGGCGTGGCGATGGCATAAGCCCGCACCCGGGCCTCGGCCTGGGCCAAAAAAGCCGCCGGGTCGAGCAAAGCCCCACGGGCCAGCGGGGGCCGGTCGAAGGTACGCAGGGCCAGGTTTTCGGTCACGCTCATGCTGGGAACCGTGCCCATGTGAATGCGGTCTTCGGGGATGTGGGCCACACCCAGCTCAAACAGGCGGGCCGGATGGGCTGGCAGGGGCTGCCCCAGCAGACGCAAAGAACCCGCTGTGGGGTTGCGCAATCCTGCCAGCACCTCCACCAGCTCGCTCTGGCCATTGCCCGCCACCCCGGCGATGCCCAGAATCTCCCCGCGGTGCAGTGCAAAGGAGACCCCCCGCAAGGCCGGCAGGTTGCGGCTCGAGCGGGCCTCGAGTTGCTCGACCTCGAGTACCACATCGCCCACCTGCGCGGCTTGCCGTTTGCGCTCGAAGCTCACCGTGCGCCCTACCATCAGCTCGGCCAGCCTGGCCTTGCTGGCCTCTTCTTTAGGCAGGCTGCCCACCACCCGCCCCCGGCGCAGCACCGTGCAGCGGTCGGCAATGGACAGCACCTCCTCGAGCTTGTGGGAGATAAAAACGAGCGACTTGCCCGCCGCCCGTAGCTCGCGCATGACCCTGAACAAGGCCTCGGCCTCCTGGGGGGTGAGCACGCTGGTGGGCTCGTCCAGGATCAGCACCTTAGCCCCCCGCAACAAGGCCCGCACAATCTCCACCCGTTGCTTCTCACCGGGTGAAAGCTGGTAAACCCGGGCCCTGGGGTCTATCTGCAAACCATAGCCCTGGGCCATCCGCTCCACCAGCGGCACAATGCGCTGGGCAGGCAGCAGGGGGCTGCCAATGCCCAATGCCAGGTTCTCCGCTACGGTGTGGCGGTTTACCAGCGTGGGGTGCTGGGGCACCAGCCCGATGCCCAGCCTTAGCGCGTCCATCGGCGAGCCAATCCTGGCCGGACGGCCCTCCACCAGAATCTCCCCCTCGTCGGGGCGATACAGCCCATAGAGGATGGAGACCAGGGTGGACTTACCCGCCCCATTTTCCCCCAGCAGGGCCAGCACCTCGCCGGGGTAGACCTCGAGGCTCACCCCGTCGTTGGCGACCACCCCCGGAAAGCGCTTGGTGATGTTTTTCAGCTCGAGCAGGGCCGGCATTGCCGCAAATCATACCTAAAACCGCGTTACTCGGCCACCTTTTCCCGGGCCGGCCTAGCCTGGAGGGTGCCGAAAATATGCGGCAGCAGTTGGGCCGCCGTGGCAATGGCAATGGCCTCCGGCGCTTTGCTTTTGGCCCCCGGAAGACCAATGGGGGTGGTCACCCGCTTGAAATCGGCCTCGGAAAAGCCCTGCTGGCCCAGCTTCTGCCGGAAGCGGGCCCACTTGCTAGCGCTGCCGATCAGGCCGATATACCCCAGGTCGGCCCGGCGCAAAGCCCGCTCGAGCACGAACAAATCCTCGGCGTGGTCGTGGGTCAGGATGACCAGGTGCGCGCCCTCTGGCAGGTCGTTTACCACCCCGTCCAGGATGGGCGCGTGGAAAGTTTTGATCTCGGCCTGGCCCTGGCGCAGCGGTTCCAGTCGCTCAGGGGCGAGCATCTGGGCCCTCGAGTCGGCCAGCCAGAGCGCTATGGGACAGATGGAGAGGACCCTGGCCAGCGCCAGCCCCACGTGTCCCAGTCCGAAAATCGCCACGGTGGGCTTGTGCGAGATAACCGGCTCGAGCAACAGGCTCACCTCACCCCCGCAGCACTGCACCCCATACTCGGCAAGGGCGTTTTCGGTGAGCCGGATGGTGTGCATCTGGGGGGCCAGGGCACGCTCGGCCAGCATCTGCCGGGCCAGATGGATGGCGGTGGCCTCGAGGTTCCCACCCCCAATGGTGCCGTAGGTCGCGCCCGCTGTGACCAGCATCTTGGCCCCGGCCTCCTGGGGGGCATGGCCCCGCACCGCCACCAACGTGACCATGACCAGCGGCTCCTGCCTGGCCACCAGCTCGCGGAAGTGCTCAAACCAGCGCATGGTCTCCTAGTCCCCCGAAACCAGGGCCTTTTGCCGCACCCGCTCGATGGCCAAGTAAACCGCCTCGGGCGTGGCGGGTGAGGCCAGCTCAACCGGTGAGCGTGAGCCCTCTGCCCCAAAGGCCGCGACCGCATCTCGCAGGGCCTCCCGCACCGAGATGGCCAGCATCAGGGGGGGCTCGCCTACCGCCTTGGAGCCGTAGACCACCCCGCTTTCGCTGGCTTTGGGCAACAACCGCACATTGAACACCTCGGGCAGCTCGGAAAAGCTGGGGAGTTTGTAGGTGCTGGCCGAGCGGGTGGCCACCTGCCCTTTGGCGTCCCAGCGCAGGTCTTCCAGCGTGAGCCAGCCCAGGCCCTGCATGAAGCCCCCCTCCACCTGGCCCAGATCCACCAAGGGCGATAGGGAGTCGCCCGCGTCGTGCAGGATATCCACCCGGCGCAGGGTGTACTGGCCGGTGAAGCCGTCTACCTCCACCTCGCTCACGGCTGCGCCAAAGGCGAAGTAGTGGAAGGGCTGGCCCTGCATCCGGCTCTTGTCCCAGTGGAGACCAGGGGTGCGGTAGAAGCCATCGGCAAAGAGCTGCACCCGCTGGGCATAGGCGGCCCTGACCACCTCGGTAAAGGGGATGCGCTCGGCGGGCTTCCAGATGCTGTAGACCTGGCCGTCCTGGAAGACCACGTCGGCAGGGTGCACACCCAACTTCTGGGCGGCCACCACGGCCAGGCGGCCCTTGATCTTTTCGCAGGCCTCCTTGACCGCGGCCCCGTTCAGGTCGGCCCCGGTGGAGGCTGCGGTGGCGGAGGTGTTGGGAATCTTGTCGGTGCGGGTGGGCATCAGGCGGATGGCCTTTAGCGGCACCCCCAGGGCCTCGGCGGCAATTTGCTGGATTTTGGTAAAAAGCCCCTGGCCCATCTCGGTGCCCCCGTGGTTGACCTGCACCGAGCCATCCTGGTACACGAGCACCAGTGCTCCGGCCTGGTTGTAGGTGGTGAAGTTGAAGGAGATGCCAAACTTGACCGGGGTCATGGCCAGGCCCCGCTTGCGCTGGGGGTTCTGGGCGTTGAACAAGGCGATCTCGCGGCGGCGGCGGTCGAACTCGGCGCTGGCTTTGAGCTCGTCCCAGATGAGCCGGATGCGCTCGGCGTCCTTGACCACCTGGCCGTAATGGGTGGTGATGGTCTCCTGGGTGTCGGACAGCCGGTAGAAGTTGCGCTCCCGCACCGCCTCGGGCGGCAGGCTCAGGCTGCGGGCCACCCGGTCGAGGATCTCCTCGATAAAGACCATGCCCTGCGGCCCGCCAAAGCCCCTGAAGGCGGTCTGGGAGGTCTTGTGGGTCTTGCAGACCCGCCCGGTGGCCTCGAGGTGGGGGATGTAATAGGCGTTGTCCAGGTGGCAGAGGGCTCGAGCCAGCACCGGCTCGCTCAGGTCTTGCGACCAGCCCCCGTCAGAGAAAAGCTCGATTTTTAGGGCATTCAAGAGGCCCTCCTCGGAAAAGCCCACCTTCCAGCGGGCGTAGAAGGGGTGGCGCTTGCCGGTCAGGGTGATGTCTTGCAGGCGCGAAAGCCGCACCCGCACCGGGCGCCGGGTCAGGTAGGCCCCCAAAGCCGCCACCGCAGCGTAGGGGTTGGCCTGGACTTCCTTCCCGCCAAAGCCCCCGCCCATGCGGATGCACTGCACCGTGACCTGGCTGCGCGGCAGGCCCAGCACCTGGGCCACCACCTCCTGGGTCTCGGAGGGGTGCTGGGTGGAGGCGTGCACCAGGAGGTGGCCGCTCTCGTCCAGCAGGGCCAGCGAGGCCTGGGTTTCCAGGTAAAAGTGCTCCTGCCCCCCCAGCTCGAGCTCGCCCTCGAGCACCCGCGCCGAGGCCTCTAAGCCCTGGGCCACATCGCCCCGCCTCACCTGCAGCATAGCCCCCTGGAAGCTCCCCTGGCGGATGGCCTCATGCAGGGTGAGGATGGCTGGCAGCGGTTCGTAGTCGACCTGCACCTGCGCCGCGCCCAGCCGCGCAGCCTCCTCGCTTTCGGCCAGCACCCAAGCCACTGCCTGGCCGTGGTACATCACCTCGGAGGGGAACAAAGGCTCGTCGCCTTTGATGCCGGAGTCGTTCAGGCCCGGCACATCCGCGGCAGTGAGCACCCGCACCACCCCCGGCAGGGCATAGGCAGCCGAGGCCTCCAGCCGGGTGATGCGGGCGTGGGCATGGGGGGCCTGCACCGGCCAGGCGTGAAGGGCCTGGGGGTAGCGGGGCCAGAGGTCGTCGGTGTAGAGGGCCCGCCCGGTCACGTGTCCCCGGGCTGATTCGTGGGGAACCGCTCGACCGATAATCTTCATGCCCGCACCTCCGCAGTTTCGGCGTAGAACTTTTGCAGCAGGCTCGAGAGCATAGCGCTGCGGTAGGCCGCGCTGCCGCGGTGGTCGTCAATGGGCCTGAACTCGCTGCGGATCAGCTCGCTGGCGGCCCGCACGGTGCGCTCATCCCAGGGCTTGCCCTCCAGGAAAGCCTCGGTCTGGCTGGCCCGCACGGGGGTGGGGGCCACCCCGCCCAGGCCGATGCGGATGGACTGCACCCGGCCCCCCTCCAGCCGCAAGGCAAAGGCCGCGGCCACGGTGGAGATATCGTCCATACGGCGCTTGGACACCTTGTAGAAGCGGGCCTGGGGGGCCAGGGGCAGGGGGATTCGCACTGCCCGGATGACCTCGCCGGGCTCAAAGGCGGTCTGGCGGTAGCCGGTGAAGAAGCGCTCGAGCGGCAGCGCCCGCTCCCCCGCTGCGCCGGTAAGCACCACCTCGGCCCCCAGGGCCAAGAGCACCGGCGGCCCGTCGCCAATGGGTGAGGCCGTGCCCAGGTTGCCCCCTAGGGTAGCCCGGTTGCGGATCAGGCGGGAGGCAAACAGGGGAAACCACTGGGCCAAGAGGGGAATGCGCCCTTCCAGCCAGTGCTCGAGCTCGGAAAGGGTTACGCCCGCGCCAATCTCGACATAGTTCTGGCCCCAAAAAAGGGTCTGAAGTTCTGGCACCTGGCTGATGTCCACCTGCACCTCCGCTCGAGCAAAGCGCTGGTTGACCTCCACCACCCAGTCGGTTCCACCCGCTACCAGCTTGGCCGCAGGGTGCTCGGCCAGGATGCGAAAAAGCTCGGGCAGGGATAGGGGCCGGTAAAAGCGCGGAGATGACCCGGTTTTGGGGCTGTACTCGAGCGACTTCACCGCCTCCACCGGGGTGTTTAGCCGCTGCGCCAGGGGGTCGTGGGGCGCAGGCTGGCCCAGCGAGAGGGCGGCATCCCGGATGGGCCGGTAGCCGGTGCAGCGGCAGAGGTTGCCGGAAAGGGCCTCGAGGTCGAAGTTGCTCCGATTTTTGCGGTAATATTCTGCCGCCATGCTCACCACAAAACCCGGCGTGCAGTAGCCGCACTGCGAGCCGCCCTGGAGCATGGCCTCCTGCACCGGGTGCAGCCTCTCCCCCTGCGCCAGCCCCTCCACCGTCCAGACCTCCTGGCCCGCCAGGCTGGGCAGCAGCAGCAGGCAGCCGTTTACGGCCTCGAGCCGCGCGCCCTGGCCCTCGGGCCGCAGCAAAAGCAGCGCGCAGGCCCCGCACTCCCCCTCGGCGCAGCCCTCTTTGCTGCCTATCCAACCTTGCTGACGCAACCAGGAGAGTGCCGTGGTGTGGGGGTCTACACCTGAAACCCCAACCGTTTGCCCGTTCAACTTAAAACTGATTTCGCCCACCAAAGCCCTCCCCGTGCGCTCAGGCTATAAAACCGGTCCGTGATGCCTCTGCTCGAATTGCATTGCCTGCCAGGGTCTGCCTATAGCTTTTTATTGTACAACCGAGCGGCCCAGGAACCGCAGTCTGCCGGTGCGTGAACCACCCCCCCTGCCGTGCAGGCAACTAAAGCACCTGGCAGCCACAGCGCTACCGCAGGACAACCTCGAGCAGTGCCGTATGGCCGTCTTGAAGCAATCTAGACCGGGTTTGCTCAGCCGCTATCCAGGGGTAAGCGGCATTTTCACTGTGGGAATTACGAACCGCGGATCACTTCCACGCCGACCCCCGACACCTGCTCCCAGGTGCGATCAGCCGTAAGGGCTACCATTCCGTGGGCCATTGCCGTGGACAAACAAGCCCGATCCCCCAGGGAAAGGCCCAGGGTACGGGTGGCTGGGTCCAGCTCCCCAGCGATGCGGGCCGTTTCAATGGTAAATGGCAGAACCTGCAAGCCCAGGGCCAGCAGCCTGGTCAGGATACGCCCAGGCTCTTTTCCCTTCCCCTTTAGCTTCCCCAACACCTCAGCCAGGTTCACCGCGCTTATGGCTGCCCCGTCCCTAAGGGCGTCCTGCACCCGTTCCCAGCCCATTTCCTGTTGGAGGTAGGCCAGAACAGCGGAGGCATCCAGGCAGTACCGCTCAGGCATCCTTGACCGCTTCCCTACGGCGTTCTTCTAAAAGCTCCTCTGTCAGACTTTCCTCAATATCGGCCACCTCCGCCCAAAGCTCGGCTTCCACCTTCTCCCAGGGCTCGAGGATGAGGCGGCCCCCCTCCACCAGGACCACCAACCGGCTCCCCGGCTTCACCCCCAGGCTCTGGCGGATGTGTTTGGGGAGAAGCAGCCGGCCCTGGTAATCTAGGGTAAGTGTGGCAAATTCTGCTTCTTTCACCATAAAGGTAGTATACAGCCGGGAATGTCGGCAAAGCGTCCGATCATGCCCTGGGGCCAGGGCTGGTCAGGCAGGCTGGGCCTGGAGCAGAATCTCCTCACCCTGACGCACAATCTGCAAGCGGCCCCCGTGCTTGAGCGGGCCAAAGAGCAGCAGGTCGGCCAGGGGCTTCTTGATTTTCTCCTGGATCAGCCGGGCCAGCGGGCGGGCGCCCATCAAGCGGTCGTAGCCCTTCTCGGCCAGCCAGGCCAGGGCCTCGGGGTGAACCTCCAGGGCCACCTTGCGCTCTTTTAGTTGGGCCTCGAGCTGGCCCAGAAACTTGCCCACAATTTGCTGCATGACCACCGGGGAAAGCGGGTCGAAGTGTACGATGGCGTCCAGGCGGTTGCGGAACTCCGGGGTAAACATGCGCCTTAGGGCCTCTTCGCTGGCCTCCGAGCGGGTGCCGCCCAAAAAGCCCACCCGCAGCTCGCTGGCCTCGGCGGCCCCGGCGTTGGTGGTCATGATCAGGATGGTGCTGCGGAAGTCCACATTTTTACCGTTGTGGTCGGTCAGCTTGCCGTAGTCCATCACCTGCAGCAGGATGGCGTAGAGGTCGGGGTGGGCCTTTTCGATCTCGTCGAGCAAAAGCACCGCGTGGGGGTTCTGCAGCACTGCGTCGGTCAGCAGGCCGCCCTGGTCGAAGCCCACGTAGCCCGGCGGGGCACCGATGAGCCGCGAGACCGAGTGCTTCTCCATGTACTCCGACATGTCGAAGCGCAGCAGTGGAACCCCCAGCGAGGCTGCGAGCTGGCGGGCCAGCTCGGTTTTGCCCACCCCGGTAGGGCCTGCAAACAGATACGAGCCCATCGGTTTTTGTGGGTCGCGCAGACCGGCCCGCGCCAGCTTGATGGCGCTGGCCACCTCCTCCACCGCTTTGTCCTGCCCAAAAACCGCGGCCTTGAGCTCCTGCTCGAGGTTCGCCAGCACCGCTTCGTCGTCGCGGGAGAGGTTCTTGGCGGGAATGCGGGCCATGCGGGCCACGGTGGCCTCCACCTCGGCCACCCCGATGCGGTTCTTGCGCTTGCCCGGCGGCAGCAGGGCCTGGGCCGCCCCGGCCTCGTCCAGCACGTCCAGGGCCGAGTCGGGCAGGCGGCGCTCGGAAAGGTGCCGGGCGGCCAGCTCCACCGCCCGCTCGAGGGCCTGCCTGGTGTAGGTGAGCTGGTGATGGGCCTCCAGGCGCGGTTTGAGTCCCTCCAGAATTTTGACTGCGTCGGCCTGAGAGGGCTCGCCCACGTCGATCTTCTGGAAGCGCCGGGCGATGGCCCGGTCCTTCTCGAAGTGCTTGTACTCGGCAAAGGTGGTGGCCCCGATGCACTTGAGCTTGCCGGTCAGGGCCGGTTTGAGCAGGTTGCTGGCGTCCACCACAGAGCCGGTGGTGGAGCCCGCCCCCACGATGGTATGAATCTCGTCAATGAAGAGAATGGCGTTGGGGTGGGCCTCGAGGGCCTTCATCACCGCCTTCACGCGCTCCTCGAAGTCGCCCCGGTAGCGCGTACCGGCCAGCAGGCTGCCCATATCCAGGGCAAAGACCTCGGCCCCCACCAGCTTGCTGGGCAGCGGAACCCCCGGGGTGCGGTTCTTTGCCGCAGGTGTCTTCTCCTGTTCCACAATGAGCTGGGCCAGCCCCTCCACGATGGCGGTCTTGCCCACCCCAGGGTCGCCCACCAGGAGGGGATTGTTCTTCTGGCGGCGGGAGAGGACGGTCAGGATGCGCTCGAGCTCCTTCTCCCGGCCAATGAGCGGGTCGAGCTGGCCCTTGCGGGCCTGTTCGGTCAGGTTGGTGCAGTAGGCCTCCAGCGGGTTCTGCGCCACCCCCGCCCCATCTTCCCCCACCTGCACGGGTTCGATGCTCGGGCTGGCACCCCTGGGCAAAGCCCCCCGCGAGAGGGCCGCGGTCAGGTCGAGCCGGGTTACGCCAAGCTGCTCCAGCAAGGCATAGGCCGCCGACTGACGCTCATCCATGATGGCCACCAGCACGTTGGCGCCGTTGGCCTGGTCGCGTCCGGCCGAGCGCATTTGCAGCACGGCCCGCTGGATGACCCGCTGAAAGGCGGTGGTGGGCTCGGGCTCGACACCCGGAATGCGCTCGAACTGCCGCAGCGACTCCTCCAGCAAAGCCCGCAAGTGCCCCAGATCCACTTTGCACGATTGCAAGACCCGGCTGGCGTCGGGGTCGTCGAGCAGGGCCAGCAGCAGGTGCTCGAGGCCGGCGTACTCGTGCCCCCGCTCGAGGGCAATTTCCAGCGCACGGCGAATAGAACGTTCGAGGGTGGGGGTCAAAGGAGTCTCCATACCTGCATCCTCGAGTCTAGCAGGATGATGGGTTCAGATTGTGCAGTAAGGGATTCCAAAAGCTGCCCAGAAGCATCTGCACGGCTAGTTTCCGGTATGACAACCGCATTCAGCGCCGTTGGCCTTGGCAAAGGCCTCGCGCCCTTCGGTAAAAGACAGGTAGGCCAGCCCCAAGGCGCCCAGGCTGTCCACAAACCAGATGCCGCTAAGGCTATAAATCAGGCTCGAGGCCAGCAGCAAGCCTGACATATACATGCAGACCCGCGCACACTTGGCATCGGCCAGCATGGCCTCCGAGCCCAGGGCTACACCTGCTTGGGTTTTATAGTGAATGAGCGCCCACATCAACGAGATGGAAATAACCGCAATCACCACGCCGGCCAGGGTGGTCTCGGGCCGGTGCCCGGTAGCCAGGTTGTACAGAGCCATCGCCGAGAGAATCCCCACCAGTCCATAAAACCCGGTTCCGGTAATCTGCAGGGCGGTTTTCTCGAAGCGTCCCTTGGGCTGGCCCGGATGCCGCCAGATGCGCAGCACCATAGCCAGAATCCCCAGCCCCGAAATCATCTCGATAAAGCTGTCCAGGCCAAAGCCAAATAGCGTCAGCGACTCATCGGCCAGGCCAAACCAGACCGAAACCAGTCCCTCGAGCAAGTTGTAGACCACGGTCAGAATCGCCAGAGCAAAGGCCAATCGGTACCAGCGTTGATCCTGGGAGGAAAGATACATACCCAAACCCTACCCCAAGCACCAGCGCTCTTTTGTACGTTTGGCACCTTGGATATTGCAATTCCGGCATCAAAAACCGGCTTTACTCGGGTTCCATGGTGCATTGCAGCGGATGCCCCTCGGCGCTGGCTGCGGCCATCACCTGGTTGACCTTGGTCTCGGCAATCTCAAAAGGATAGACCCCCGCCACCCCCACCCCCGCATGGTGTACCTGGAGCATGATGCGGGTGGCCTCGAGCTCGCTCTTCTTGAAAAACCGCATCAGCACCTCGACCACGAAGTCCATGGGGGTGTAGTCGTCGTTGAGCAGCAAAACCTTGTACCGCGGTGGGGTACGGGTGGCCGTTTGGGACTGGCTGCGGGTCTTGGTGGCGCTATCACTCACGTTTTATAAGTGTAGCAAATAGCCGCAGGGCCACACCCTGCTCAGCTCACACAGCCCACCCCGTCGCGGCGCTAGACGGATTGATGGGAAATGTCTTTGATTTGGTCTTTTTGTGGGGCCCCCGCCTGAAGCGCGGGTAGCAAGAGTTCGAAAAACCAGGGTGTTCTGACAATCCCTAGCGGAACGGTTCAGGCGGGGTTCATATGAAACAAGGCCTGGCGGCGCTCGAGGGCCGCCGAAATAAAGCCGAAAAAGGGCGGCGAGACCCGCATAGGCCGGCTGGAAAGCTCGGGGTGGGCTTGCAAACCGATGAAGAAGGGGTGGTCGGGCAGCTCGATGGCCTCGACCAGCCCCTCACCCCGGCCCTGCACCCCGGGCGTGACCGCCGAAACCGTCAGGCCGCTTTCAATGAGGCGCTGGACGTAGGCCGGGTTGACCTCGTAGCGGTGGCGGTGCCGCTCGTAGACCAGTTCTTTGCCATAAAGCTTATAAAGCAGGGTTTCGGGATGGATGCGCATGGGCCAGCTGCCCAGCCGCATGGTGCCGCCCATCCCCTCGACCTCGAGCTGCTCGGGCATCAGGTCAATTACCGGGTGGGGGGTGTAGGGGTCAAACTCGGTGCTGTTGGCCCCCTCGAGGCCCAGCACATTCCGGGCATACTCAATGACCGCGATCTGCAACCCCAGGCAGATACCAAAATAGGGTAGCCGACTCTCGCGGGCATACCGGGCCGCCAGAATTTTGCCCTCCACCCCCCGGATGCCAAACCCAGGCCCCACCAGCACGCCATCCACACCGCCCAGCAGCTCGGCGGCTTTAGCCAGGTCGGTGATGTCTTCGGCGTTGACCCACTTCACATTGACCCGTGCATCGTGGGCAATTCCAGCGTGGCGAAAGCCCTCCAGAATGCTCAAGTAGGCATCGGGCATTTTCACATACTTGCCCACAAAGGCCACCGTAACCTCGTGTGCGGGCTGCTTGAGCTTGCGCACGGCGTTTTGCCAGAAGCTCAGGTTGGGCTGAATGGGCTCCAGGCCCAGCTTCTTCTCCACCACCCGCCCCAGGCCCTGCTCCTCCAGCACCAGCGGCATCTCGTAGAGGTGCTGTACGGTGGGGCTGCTGAACACCTCGCCGGCGTGCACGTTGGTAAACAACGCCACTTTTTTACGCACATCCTCCGGCACCATCTTCTCCGAGCGCAGCACCAGCACATCCGGCTGGATACCCACCCCGCGCAGGGTCGAGACCGAGTGTTGGGTGGGTTTGGTTTTGAACTCTTCGGACGCAGCAAAGTAGGGCACCAGGGTTAGGTGCAGGTACATGATGTCCTGGTCTTCTTCGTCGAACTGAAACTGGCGGATGGCCTCCAGGAAGGGCAGGCTCTCGATGTCGCCTACCGTGCCCCCTACCTCCACCACCACAATCTCGGCGTTTTGTTCGTGGGCGGTACGGCGAATGCGGTCTTTGATCTCGTCGGTAATGTGGGGAATGACCTGCACGGTCTGGGAGAGGTACTCGCCACGCCGCTCTTTTTGAATCACCGACAGATAAACCTGCCCGGTGGTGATGTTGTTGGCGCGCGACAGGTCTATGTCCAGAAAGCGCTCGTAATGCCCGATGTCCAGGTCGGTCTCGGCCCCATCGCTGGTCACGAATACTTCCCCGTGTTCGTAGGGGCGCATGGTGCCGGCGTCCAGGTTGATGTAGGGGTCAATCTTGATTGCGGTTACGCGGTAACCCCGGCTGCGCAAAATGGCGCCCAGACTGGATGTGAGGATACCCTTGCCCAAACTGCTCACCACACCGCCGGTAACGAAAATGTATTTCATAACAAACCCCCGTGCTACGCTGAACCCTTCAGCGCCCAAAAAACCTTTGCCTGCAAACGCTCAACCAGCGCGGTAGAGCAGCCTAACTATCACGGGATTTGATCGTACCACGTTTGACCCCTGGTGTGTCCAGATGGCGGCCCCCTATGGTCTGACCGCGAAAGTTTGACTTGGTACAATCTGCCTATGGCGCACGTCACCGGCTTGTCTTCCGAGGTCGCACCCAACATATTCGCCATTCCCGTTCCCATTCCGTACCCCTTCAAGTACGTGAACTGTTATCTGCTAAAACCCGGCCCCGGGGTAAGCGGTGGACCCGTGCTGGTGGACTGTGCCCTCGAGACCTCCGAGGCCAAGCGCGTGCTCGAGGCGGCCCTGCACGAGCACGGGCTGGGGTATGGCGACCTCGAGCACCTGGTGGTCACCCACCACCACCCCGACCACTACGGCCTGGCCGGCCTGATTGAACTGCACGGCCCCCAGGTCTGGATGCTGGACGTGGAGAAAGAGCGAGGGCACATCTTCTGGACCCAGCCCGAGCACATGACCCAGATGGGTCAGGAGCTTTTCCGACAGCACGGCATCGGCGACGCGTACCTGACCGACCTGGCAGGGGAAATGCAAAAAACCCGCAGCCGGGTGCATCCGGCCCAAAACCCGCAGACCTTCGCCGATGGCCAGCAGCTATGCCTGGCGGGCATGAACTTTCGGGTGGTCTGGACACCCGGCCACGCCGACGGCCACGCCATGCTGCTGCGTGAGTCGGATGGTGTGCTGCTGGCCGGGGACAACATCCTCGAGCGTATATCCCCTAATATTGGCCTCTGGGCCTACTCCTACCCCAACCCCCTGCAGCACTACTTCGAGTCGCTGAAAAAAACCGCTACGCTTGGGGCCACGGTGGCGCTGCCGGGGCATTACCGCCCCATCAAAGATATTGCCGGGCGGGTAGCCGAACTCGAGGCCCACCACCTGGAGCGGCTGGAGTACCTGCTTCGGCTTCTGAACCATCAGCCCCAAACCTGCTGGCAGTTGTCGCTGGGGCTGTTTCCCGGCAACCTCAACCTGGCCCAGCGGCGCTTTGCCTGGTCGGAGACGCTGGCCCACCTGGAGTACCTGGTCGCCCAGGGCAAGATACGGCGGCTCGAGCTGGACGGCGTTATCCACTACAGCCGCTAAAACGGAGCCATTGCGAGGGTTTGCCGCTGCTGGCCCCACCGCCTGGACTGCCCCCCAGCAGCCACACCCCTGCATTTGATACCGGATTCAAAAAGATACTCTTCAAACAAAAAACATCAAGGGGCTATCTTTTTGAATCCTAGAGCACTCCCTTCGGTCGGGTTAGTTCGTCACCGTTCGGTGACGAACTAACCGAATCTGGTATGAGTGGTATCATAGGAGTTATACAAGCAGCCAACAGGACTTGAACCGGCCTGAGCGCGACACCTGGGTGAGGTCAAAAAGGGCGATTTATCAATATTCCAACGCAATACCTTGAGTCAAGGAGGGAACACATGAGCAAGGTCTACAAGAAGGTGGAGCTGGTGGGCAGCAGCAGCGAGAGCCTCGAGGACGCCATCAAGGTGGCCCTGACCCGGGCCCGCCGAACCTTGCGGAACCTGGACTGGTTCGAGGTCAAGGAGATTCGCGGCAGCCTGACCGACGGCTACGTGAACACCTACCAGGTCACGCTGTTGGTCGGCTTCCGCCTCGACGAAGAATAGCTCCGTAGGAAATCCGCTTTTTGGGGCCCCCGCCCGAAGCGCTGCAACTTGCAGCGGTCAACAAATGTGCTTTTGCCAGCACCGGGCGGAACGCTTGGGGTGGGGTTGGTGTCACCAGGCCAGGGCCAGGCCGTCGGCCCGCGGCTCGGTGGCGGCCAGGAAGGCTTCTTTTGGCTTCAAAATCATCTGACCCCGGCCAAAGGAGGCCCACTCGCTCTGCAAGACCACCTCGTGGCCCCGCTCCTTGAGGCCAAAGACCACGTGGGGGGGCAGGCTCTGCTCGAGCTCCACCTGCCGGCCCTGTATCCACTGCCAGCGGGGGGCGTCCAGGGCGGCCTGGGGGTTTAGCCCGTAGTCCTCCAGGTTGACCACCATCTGCAGGTGCCCCTGGGGCTGCATGTGCCCGCCCATCACCCCAAACGGCCCCAGGGGCTTGCCATCGCGGGTGAGGAAGCCGGGGATGATGGTGTGGAAGGGCTTTTTAGCCGGGGCGTACTGGTTGGGGTGTCCTTCTTCCAGCACAAAGCAAGCCCCCCGGTTTTGCAACGAGATGCCGGTGCCGTCTGCTACGATACCGGCCCCAAAGCCCATGTAGTTGGACTGGATGAAGGAGACCTGCAGCTCGCCATCGGCAGCGCACAGATACACCGTACCCCCTTTGGGCGCACCGGCCTGCACCGCCAGCGCCCGTTCACCGATGAGTCGGCGGCGCTTTTCCAGGTAGTCCGGGTTCAGCAGGTCGGCGGGCGAGACGGTCATGAAGCGGGGGTCGGCCACGTACTTTTGCACGTCGGCAAAGGCCAGTTTCATGGCCTCAATTTGCAGGTGCAAGCCCTCCGCCGAGTCGCGCGGATAGCGCTCGAGGCCCAGGCCCTCCAGGATTTTCAGGGCCATCAGGGCGGCAAGGCCCTGCCCGGCGGGGGGTATCTCGTGCAGCTCGAGGCCTTTGTAGCGCACCGAGAGGGGCTCCACCCACTCCGAGCGGTGGGCGGCCAGGTCGGCCCGGGTCAGGTAGCCCCCGGTGGCTGCGGCAAAATCGGCCATCTGGGCAGCCAGCTTGCCGTGGTAAAAACTCTCGGCATGGGTGCGGGCCAGCTCGCGCAGGGTCTCGGCGTGGCGCGGGCTGCGCCAGATCTCGCCGGGGCGGGGGGCTTTGCCTCCAGGCATAAAGACTTCCTTGAAGGGCTTGTAGCAAGGGTCTTGCAGGGGGCCATAGACCGCCTCGAGGCGCCGCCAGTTGCGCCCGGTCTCGGGGCTGACGGCAAAGCCCTCCTCGGCATAGCGGATGGATGGTTCAAAAAGCTGTTCAAAGGGCAGCCTGCCGAACTTCTGGTGAAGCTCTCGCCAGGCGTCGGGTGCCCCCGGAACTGTTACAGGAAGCCAGCCCCGGGTGGGCACCTGCCCGCTGGCAGCAAAGGTGGCGAAATCCAGACCGGCGGGGCTCATCCCGTTCCCGTTCAGTCCATGTAGCTTTTGCCCGTCGTGCACCAGGGCAAAGGCATCCGAGCCGATGCCGTTAGAGGTGGGCTCGAGTACGGTCAGGGCCATGGCCATGGCAAGGGCCGCATCCACCGCGTTGCCCCCGGCCAGCATCATCTCCATGCCGGCCAGCGCGGCCTGGGGCTGGCTGGTGGCGACAGCCCCCCGCTTGCCGGTGACCACGTTGCGGCGGGAGGGATAGGGATACTGGTTGAGGTTCATATCTGGAACTATAGCCGATGCTGCCCTACTCCGGCTCATCCCAACGCATGGGCCGAATCTGAACGCAGCGGCCCCCCTCCAGCACCAGCTCGGTCGCACAGAACATGGCCCGCCCCGAGGCGGCCTTGAAGGGGGTGGGCCGCTGGGTGATGAAGCGCCCCAAAAAGCTCTCGATCTCGCCGCCAATAATGGAGTGGATGGGGCCAGTCATGCCCACATCGGCCTGGATGGCGGTGCCGTTGGCTAGAAAGCCGGCGTCGGCAGTCTGGACGTGGGTATGGGTGCCCAGCAGGGCCGCCACTTTGCCGCCCAGGTAATAGCCCAGGGCGTATTTTTCGCTGGTGGCCTCGGCGTGTACCTCGAGCAGGGCATACTCGTGTTCCACTTCGGCCAGCAAGGCCTCGCTGATGCGGAAAGGGTCGTAGAGGTTTAGGCCCATATTGACCTGCCCCATCACCTGCATCACCAGCAGGCGCTCCCCACCGGCCTCGAGCACCCAGTGACCCTGGCCCGGGGTGCCGGGGGGGTAGTTGAGGGCGCGGATGATGGGCTCGGTCTCGATAAGTTCGTAAATGTCTTTGTGGTCCCAGGCGTGGTTGCCCAGGGTGATCAGGTCGGCCCCGGCCTGGCGCAGTTTGCGGTAGGCCGGCTTGGACAGGCCCTTACCGTGGTGGGCGTTTTCACCATTAACGATAACCAGGTCGTACTGGGGCCGCAGGTCGGGAAGGTGCATGGCCACGGCCCGCAGGCCCGGTTCACCAAAGACATCGCCGACGAATAGAACGCGCATAGGCCCAGCTTACAGGGGCGGCCTGAAGGCCAGGGTGCAAAAGACCACCTGCTCTAGCTTGGGGTCATTAGGCCTGGGTAGATGGCCTCGAGTTCCCCCCGAAGCTTTTCCGGGCTGTCCACCGGAAGGCGGCAGGTGCCCTGCTGGCATAGGTAGGCCAGCCCCGGCTGCCGGTTGTGCAAGACCGGCAGGGCATCGGGGGGGCCATAGGCCAGGGTGGTGAGGGGCAAAAACCACCTGCGAATCGGGTGAATCAGCTCCGCTGGCGCCACCACGGCCAGCTCGCTGCCGCGGCTGCCCACCAGGTGGGCCTGCAACAGGGCCGGAAAGCCAAAGGCATTGCGCGATAGGCTCTGGGCATAGAACTCCACCGTCGACAAGGCGGCCTGGTGCCAGTCGGGGCGCTCGTACAACGCCGCCAGACGGAACAACAACTCGGCAGCCGAAGCACTTCCCGAGGGGTAAGGCCCATCGTAGGCATCGCGGGCCATGACCGGCAGGCGGGAGTCCAGCGCGTCGCGGAAGGCCCCATCGGGCGCCTTGAACCGGGTCAGGATGGCCTCGGTCAGCTGCCGGGCGGCCTCGAGCCACCTTGCCTCCCCGGTAGCCTCAAAGAGCGCCAGCAGCCCCAGCCCGTACTGGGCCTGGTCGCTCAGGTAGGCCTGGGGCTTGAGCAGACCATTGCGCCAGGTATGCCGCAGCAAACCGTCCCGGTACATCTCCTGCATCACAAACGAGGCATTTTTGCGGGCAGCCTCGATATATTGGGGCTGCCCCAGCCATCGCCCCACATCGGCCAGGGCCCGCAGCATCAGGCCGTTCCAGTCGGCCAGCACTTTATCATCGGTTAGGGGTGGAATGCGCTTTTTCCGCGCCTCGTACAGGCGTTGCCGTACGCTTTCGACCCAGTTCTGATATGCTTCCGGTTCCAAGCCCAGGTGTTGCATCAGCACGGCGTCGGGGGTGCGGCGCTCCAAAACGTTGGTGTGTTCCCAGTTTCCAGCCTCCGAGACCCCAAAGAGCTTAGCGGCGGCGTCGGCTTCCGCGCCCAGAATTTGGCGGAACTCGGCAGCCTGCCAGACATAAAACTTGCCCTCCACCCCCTCCGAGTCGGCATCCTGCGCCGACCAGAACCCCCCTTCGGGGCCGGTCATCTCCCGCAGCACATAGTCCAGGGTCTCGCTGGCAATGCGCCGATACCGCTGGGCCTGTTCTCCTGTGCTCAGCAGGCTGGCCGCCGCGTAGACTCGAGCCAACTGGGCGTTGTCGTACAGCATCTTCTCGAAGTGCGGCACCCGCCAGATGTGGTCCACCGCATAGCGGTGAAAACCGCCCCCGACCTGGTCGTAGATGCCGCCTTCGGCCATGCGGTCGAGCGTGAGTTGCAGATGCTTCCAGGCGGTCTCGTCCCCCAACCAGGCGTGCGAGAGCAAATACAAGAGGCCCGGCGACTGGGGAAACTTGGGTGCGCCACCAAAGCCGCCGTACACCGGGTCGAAGGCCCGGGAAAGCCCGGCCAGGGCAGCGCTATGCAGGTCGGCGGGCAAGGTTCCAGACCGCGGTTTGAGCTGGTCTTGCAGGTGGGTGGTGAGTTGCTCAGCGTTCTCCAGAACCTCTTTTTGCTGGTGGAGCCAGGCATTGTGTACGCCCAGGAGCACCCGCCGGAAGCTGGGAAAACCCTGACGGTCTTCTGGGGGCCAGTAGGTTCCACCAAAAAAGGGCCGCAGGTCGGGCATCAGGAACATGTTCATGGGCCAGCCGCCCGAGCCGGTCATGGCTTGCAGGGCCGCCATATAGACCTGGTCTACGTCGGGCAGCTCCTCGCGGTCTACCTTGACGGGCACGAAATGGGTATTCAGGAACTGGGCCACCTCAAGGTCTTCGAAGCTCTCCCGCTCCATCACATGGCACCAGTGACAGGTGGCATACCCCACCGACAAAAAGATGGGCTTGTTCTCGGCCCTGGCCTTGGCAAAAGCCTCCTCGCCCCAGGGGTACCAGTCCACCGGGTTGTGGGCATGCTGCAAAAGATAAGGGCTACTTTCCTGGGCAAGTCGGTTTGGCACATCCACAGCCTAGCGAGACCGCGCTAAAGTAAAAGTGTGGTGAAGCGCTTGCGCAACCGCGCAACCCTGCGTTACCTGGCCCGGCGGCTGCTGGCCGGTCTGATTGACCTGGGGGTGCTGGCAGGCTTGCAGCTAGGCATCGTCCGGGCCGCCACCGCTTTGTTTCCGCCCACCCATCCGGGCCACTATTTCTCGATCGAGGGCCTGATTCTTTTTGGCCTGTGCGCTCCCCTGGCCTGGTTTACCTATGCGGTTTTGCCCCTGGCCCGCAAGGGTCAGACCCTGGGCAAGGAGCTGATGGGGCTGCGGGTGGTCAACCGAGAAGGAAGGCCCCCCACCCTGCTACAGGCCTTTTTGCGCGAAAGCGCCGGGCGCTGGCTCAATGCCATGGTGTTGAACCTGGGTTTGTTGCTGGTGCTCTGGGACCAGGACCACCAGGCCTTGCACGACATGGTGGCGGAGACCTTTGTGGTATTCCAGCGCATGGGCAGGGCTGGCATCTGAGGGCACACCTCTGCAATGGACGTTCGATGAGTAACGGGGGCATGCCGGTATGGGGCTCAAGGACTTCCCGATTTTTTGCAGGTTTGAACAGCCCGACCAGACTACTGCTGATTGGCAAAATGACGTGCTGTACGGCCCGAAAAACCCCTTCCCTCGAGGGCAAACTTCAGCGCGGCTGCGCGGGTCTCGGGGTCTAGGGCCCTTCCGAGCAGGTGGGCCACAGCCTCCAGGTAGAGCTGTTGGTCGAAGGGTGGAAAGGTGATCACCAGCCCGAAGCGGTCGGCCAGGGCCAGTTTATCCTGCAAAGTGTCCCAGGAAGCGGGGTCGCTGGCATTGGGGTCGGGGCGCTCCGACCAGTGCTGGGACACCAGGTTGCGGCGGTTAGAGGTAGCCACCACCAGCACATTAGCAGGCCGCTCATAGACAGCACCCTCGAGCAGCACCTTGAGCCGGTGAAATCGCTCATCGCCTTCGGAAAAGGCCAGGTCGTCCAGGTAAAGCACGAAGCGAAAAGGCAGCGGGGCCAGCGTCTCCATCAGGGTAGGCAGTTGATCCAACCCTTCCGACAAGACCTCCACCAGCCGCAGGCCGTGCTGGGCGTAGTGGGTGCGCAAGGCCTTCACCGAGGTTGATTTGCCAGAACCTCGAGCCCCGTACAACAGCATTGGAACCGCCGGCTTACCTGCCACAAAGCGCTCAACATTTGCACGCAGTGTGCTAATTTGCCGGGTATAGCCCACCAGATCATCGAAACAAGCTGGGTCGGGCCGCTCCACCGCCCCAATCTGGCCGTCGAAAACAAAAGCGCTATGGTAGACATAGATACCATATCCATGCTTACGGTAGAGCGCTTGTACGTCTGCAGAACAACCCCTCTGCAGCACATCTAAGGCCGCGGCCTCGGCCGGGCTGGGCTCGAGGTGCCCAAACTCGGAAAAGGGGTACTGCTTTCTGAGGTGCCCCAGCTCCCGTCGCAGACGCATAAGCTCCTGGTCAATCCAGTCGGCCAGTCCAGGGCTCAGTGGCTCGCACAAGAGCCGTCGGGCCAGGGTTTCATCAGCCAGTATGCGTCTGCAAAGCACCCAGGCCCAGGGCTCGCCCCGGGGTACTCGAGCATGAAAAAGTTCAGCCAGCGGGGTTTGGTGTAAAGGGGGGAAAAGCTGCATTGCTGGCTATTTTATCCCAGTGGTTCAGTAAGCCTCACCAGGGGGCAGTTACCCAAAACCTTTCCTGACCCGATTGGACACGCCCAGCTTATCGCACTCGTCGCAGACCTTGCCTCCTATCCGGGAGGCCTGTGCAGAACACAGCAATTCAAGTTGTGAGCGGCTCAGTAATTGTGCGGGCTGTCTTACCCCTCGAGCTCACCGCTATGCCCTAACATTGGACTTACTGGGGTTGGCAGCCTCCATGGCTTCCTTGCCGGAGGGGGAGGTAATGCGCTTGACGAAAATATCCACCAGATTGGGGTCGAGCTTTTTACCTTTGAGGCGGTTCAACTCTTCGATAATTTCGGCAGGTTTCCAGGCCCGTTTGTAGGGGCGGGCGCTATAGAGCGCATCGAAGGTATCTACTACTGCAAAAATGCGAGCCAGGATGGGAATATCCTGCCCCTTCAGGCCATCGGGATAACCGCTGCCATCCCAGTTTTCGTGGTGATGGCGCACCACTTCCAGGGTTTCCTGGGGCAGAAAAGGTACCCGTGAAAGCATCTCCCAACCCTTCAACACGTGGCTTTTCATAATCTCCCACTCTTCTTCATCGAGCTTGCCGGGCTTACGCAGGATGTTATCGGAAATAGAAAGCTTACCAATATCGTGCAAATAAGCCCCCCAGCGCAGAAATTTACGCATGGAAGCGTCGAGTCCCATGTCCTGAGCAAGCTGGTCGGCCCAGGCCACCACCCGTTTGGTATGGCCCTGGGTCTCATGGTCGCGGAATTCCAGCGCCAGGCCCAGGGCACGCAGCGTGCCGTCGTAGGCATCCTCGAGCTGCTTGAGAGCTTCCATCTGCCCCAGTTGTGCCCCCATGACCCGAGTCAGCGAGTTGGCGATAGCTTTTTCGTCGGACTGAAAGGGCTTATTCCCCTCACGGGCCAAAATCACCACCCCCAGGGGGCGCTTTTGTCGCGCTGATACTGGAACCGCCGCGGTAGACCAGCCCGCACTCTCGGGGATACCCTCGAGGTAGTTGCCCACCGTAAAACTGTCGGTTAGCGAGGCGTGGGTGCTCAGCTTTTGCTGGGGCAGATGCCGCCCGCGGTAGCGCTCGAGGGCACCCCTTGCGCTAACCACCACCGGCTTACCCTCACGGAAGCGCACGAAGGCCAGGTGGGGTGCAATGTTGAGGTTGTACAGCGAGGACATCGCACTCTCAGTGAGCTCCAAGGGGTCGTTGGCAGTGCTTATGTTCAGACTCCCCTCCTCGAGTAGTTGCATGAGGCGAAGAGAATCCTCGAGTTCTCTTTGCGAGCGCCGATCTCGTTCGCGCAACCAAGCCACTAAGCCCAGGGTAACCAGCCCGGGAAGCGTGGTCACCAGCATGCTGTCTACACTCAGGTTTGGCTTTGGGTAAAGGTGCTGTACCAGGTTATAGGCAAACAGCAGCGGCGCCACCCAGGGTAGGCTTCGCGGCCCATCTTTCCAGACCCAGGGCATCAAGAACAAGAAGCTGAAGGCCTGATAGGTATCTGGTAGGTACACCAGCGAAGTAGCACCCCAGCCCAGCAAGGCCAATACGCTCAGGAGAATCTGATACCGCGATGTTTTCTTGTTGAAAATCGCCATAGCACGCACGCTGCACTAAATCTAGCACCGGCGACAAACACACTTGGGTTATTTGCCGCCTTACAGCTCATAGGTAGTGCCTGGGGCGTTACGGGCGTTTGTGAAATGTTTCTGGCTCAAAAATACGTAAAAACCAGGGCTATTTGCCCTGGCTTCCCGCTTTGCCTGGTGGGCTGTGCAGGAATCGAACCTGCAACCCACTGATTAAGAGTCAGTTGCTCTGCCAATTGAGCTAACAGCCCAAGCAACACATAAATATAGTGGCGAAATCGCTTTTTGTCAATATCTCGCTGTGTTTGACCGACCTTGCCCGGACATGTTATCTTTATCTTCGCGTTCTGGCGAGATGGTCAGGCGCACAACGGGGAGTAGCGCAGCCTGGTAGCGCATCTGCTTTGGGAGCAGAGGGTCGCTGGTTCGAATCCAGTCTCCCCGACCAGGCGCTCCAGGAACCCCCTGGAAGTGCACTCGCGCGGGAGTAGCTCAGTTGGTAGAGCGTCAGCCTTCCAAGCTGAATGTCGCGGGTTCGAATCCCGTCTCCCGCTCCAAAAAGCCGTCCAGAGGGGCGGCTTTATTTTGCAGGCCAGCGCCGGTTTTTACGATTTTGATAAGTCTGCTAAACTATCGCTGGCCCGACCTGGGCCTGCATGCGCCCGTAGCTCAGTGGATAGAGCAGCCGCCTTCTAAGCGGTAGGTCAGGGGTTCGAGTCCTCTCGGGCGCGCCATGTTTTTTTAGCGGTCTAAAGAAAGAATGGCTTATCGCACCCTTCACAGACGTGGCCTCCCATCCGGGAGGCCACTGTGCTGTGCAGTACACAGCCGTCAAGTTGGTAAAAAGCTCAATGATTATGAAGAGTGCTCTAAGTGTCTCCATAAGCGAAATGCGAGATGTCGTACCAAAAGTTCGCTTTAGGAATTGCGCCAGGTATGCATTGACTCATTCCGCTGGTCTTGCCAATTTGCCCTGGCGCAACTTAATCCCCACCAGGAGAAGCGCGTTACCGCTCTGGCTTCACTAGATCAAGGCAGCCTCTGTAGCAGCAGGCTTGCCTACATAGACCAGCACACGCTCGGCCACTGCCTGCCCCATCCGGATCACCTCAGGCAACCCTACGCCGTGGTAGGCAGCGCCAGCCAGAAATAAACCAGGCAAGGCTTCGGCCCGGAGTGCTCTGGACACCCGCTCCTGGTGGCCCAGGGTGTAGCGAGGAAGGCCCTCTGACCAGTGGAATACCCAGGTATGTACGGGCTGTGGCACCTGGCCCCACAGACGGGCCAGGTCGCGCAGAGCCAGCTGGGCAAGCTCGGTCTGGCTGGCTTCCAGGCCAGAGAAATAGGCGCGCACCAGGCTGTAGCCTTCGGGGGCTCGCCCCTGCCATTTTTGGTCGGTCCAGGTAAAACCGCGTACGCTAAAGCCCCGCTGCGCGGCCATGAGCATGCCATGGCCCACCCTTGGGGGCAGTTTTTCCCGAGCAAAGGCAAACGTAACAGTTGAAGAAGCGCCGTAAGGAATCTGCCGCAAGGCGGCGGCAGCCTCTGGGTGTAGGGGCTCCAGCAGGCGTCCGCTCACGCCTGCAGGCGTAGCCAGCACCAGCGCGTCGGCTTTGAGCGTGCCCTGGGTGGTGTGAATTCGCCACTCGTTGGTGCGCTCGAGGGCCTCCACCGTGGTGTTGAGTTGAATTTCCACCTCACTCAGCCGTACCCGTAATGCCTCCACCAGGCTACCCAGGCCTCCTTTGAGCGAAGCAAAAAGTTGTCCTTTTTCACGACTGCCGCGCTCTTTACGCTGCCTCATGGCCCCCCGGATCAGGCTGCCGCACTGCTGTTCGAGGGCCTTAAGTTGAGGAAAGGCCGCCAGGGTAGAGAGTTCATAGGGGTCGCCCCCATAGATGCCACCCGAAAGCGGGGCCACCAGCCGCTCCCAGACCTGCCGACCCAGCCTGCGCTCGATGAAGGCGCCAAAAGGCTCGTCCTCCGCTGTGCCTTTGGGGATAAGGAGCTCGAGGGCCGCTCGAACCTTACCCAAAGGGCTCAGCAATGGGCTTTTGGCCAGGGCCCCCAGATCGCTGGGTATCACCATCTGCAAGCCCGCGGGTATCGGCAAGGCCCGGTACCCATCGTGAATCAGGGCCGAAGGATGGGCGGGTAGGGTTCCCACCACCTCGCTTTGCAGCCCGAGCTGGTGCACAAGCTCTAAAGCCCAGGGTTTGTAGCGCACTACCGCGTCCGGGCCGCCCTCGAGCAGAAAGCCGTTCTCGGCCACGGTGGTAATTTTCCCACCCAGGCGCGCATCGGCCTCCAGCAAGGTAATGCGTAGATGGGGTGCGGCTTGATGCAGGTAATAGGCCACCGAAAGCCCCGCGGCCCCACCCCCCACCACCACCACGCTAGCCATGCTGGCCCACCGGATTGGCCGAAAAACGGGCCCACTCGCGCACCACCAGGTTACGCAGCACCTCGATGTAGTCGGGGTCGGCATTGAGGTTGCGGGTACGCAGCAGGCGCAGGCCTAGCCGGGCCGCGGTGTTTTGCGCTTCGTAGTCGAGGTCGTAGAAGACCTCGAGGTGATCCGAAGGAAAGCCCACCGCCGTCACCACCACCTCGCGGTAGCCCTGGGCGGCTGCTTGCTCGAGCTTTTCGTTCACATCGGGCCCAATCCAGGGCTCCGGGGTACGGCCCGCCGACTGCCAGGCGGTGTCCCAGTGGGCCAGGCCCAGCTTTTGCACCACAAGCTCGGCTGTAGTACGCACCTGAGTCTGATAAACCCCGTCCTGGGCCGATTTTTCTGGAATCGAGTGGGCTGTGAAGAGGAAGAGGGCCCGCTCCGGCTCGCGCAGCCGCCAGAGCTGCTCGAGCACCCGCCCCGCCAGGGCTTGGATGTAGCCCGGATGGTCGGGGTAGGCCTCCACAAGCCTGAACTGGAAAGGGTGGCCTAGCTCGGCCAGGGCCTTTTCCACCTTCTCGCGGTACTCGGCGATGCTGCGGGAAGAAAAGTGCGGAGCTGCCACAATGCCTACCGCTTGCTCGACCCCATCCAAAGCCATGGCCTGTACCGCCTCGGCGATGAAGGGGTGCCAGTGCTTGGTGCCCAGATAGACCCGCGCCGGGCCTTTTACGCGAGGGCCGGGGGAGCTTTGCAAAGGCTGGGCATACAGGGGCAAAGTAGCGTTGAGGGCCGCCTCGAGGCGCACCGCCTGAGCAAAGGTAATCTCGTTCAGGGGGCTGCGCCCAATCAGGTGGTAGCGCTCGGCCAGCTCGGCCAGCAGTTCCGGGCTAGGGGGCCGCCCGCGCCGGATGTCGGTGTAGTAGGGCTCGATCTCTTCCTGTCGATAGGGGGTGCCGTAGGCCATTAGAAGTACGTTCATAGGCTTGTCTCGTCGCTGGCTAGGCCAGATCCTCCAGTACCTCGCGGATGTCCTTCTTTACGCAGGTAAACATGGGGGTATCGCGCAGGGTGTAGAGGCTGGCCTCGGTGAAGCGCAGGCGCTGAACCAGGTCTACAAACTCCTGCGGGTAGTTCGAGTCGAAGGCCACCACAAACTCCTGGTCGTCTATGCCATAGGAATAGGAGGTGTTGAGCGTAACCCCGGTAAAGGGAGCCGAAACGTAAATGTGTTCATCCATCATGCCCTGACGGGCCTGGGGCGAAAGATTGTACCAGGCTCTGGTCTTTACAAATGGATAAACAAACAGATACTGGCCCTGCCCCGGCAAAAGGTGTACCCCTTCGCCTTCGGGATTGAAGCGATCTACGTAGATAGAGCGCTTTTGCATGGATACGAACGAGTAAGGCTGGCTTAAGTACCCGGCCAGGGCGGTGCGGTTGAGCTCGCGTTGCATGGCCTGGAAGTCGGGTACGTTGAAACTGATGCGCCAGAGCATGAAGTCTACGTCGGCCCTGATGCCGACCAGGCTGTAGCTGCGCAGGATAAAACCTTCCCCCCGGTTGGCCCAGCGCTCGCACACTTCGGCAAACTCTGCCTTGGCCGCCTCCACGAACTCGGGGCTTTGCCTTCTGAACTCGGGGTCTAGCTTGAAAAAGGCATAGTTCATGAACTGCCGCTTGGCCTGGTCGGGGGCCTTGCGGCTAATCAGGCCAGCCGGATCCAGCTCGACCATGCGCCGGGTTTCCTTCTCTTTGTATTCGCGGGTTTCTTTCTCGTTCATGCAGACTCCTTGTTGTGCTTGTTGTGTCGGTTGAACTGATGAACCACCTCAACCAGGTGGGCTACGTGCTCTGGGGGCGTGGTTCGGATTACCCCGTGGCCCAGGTTGAAGATATGGGCGCCTCCCAGACCCGACTTGAGCACCTTTTGCGCCTCCTGGGTGATGACCGCTGGAGGGGCCAGCAAGACCGCCGGGTCGAGGTTGCCTTGCAGGGTGTGCGGCAAAAACTGGCGCACCTGGTCTAGGGGCGTGCGCCAGTCCACGCTCACCACCTCGCAAGGCAGTTCGGCCAGCAAGGGGTAGAGGTGCGAGGCCCCCACCGCCAGGTAAATGCGCGGTACACCCAGGCCTGCCAGGGCCGAAAAAACGGCCTGGTTGTAGGGTAGGCCAAAGCTACGGTAGACCTCCTGGTCGTGCAGGCCCGCCCAAGAGTCGAACAACTGAATGGCCTCGGCCCCGGCTTCGATCTGCATTCGCAGGTAGCGAATGGTTAGCTCGGTGAGCTTGTGCAGCAGCCGGTGGGCCAGGGCAGGTTCCTGGCGGAGAAAAGCGCGGAAGTCTTCGTAGTCCTTGGAGCCACTGCCCTGCACCAGGTAGGTGGCCAGGGTCAGGGGGGCCCCGGCAAAGCCAATGAGGGCCACAGGTTTTCCCGCCAGTTCACGCCGCACCAGCCGGATGGCCTCGGCCACGTAGGGGGCAATTTCCCGGGTTTCGGGTAGGCGCAGGGCCTCGATCTGGGCTGCCCTGCGCAGCGGCTCGGCCACCACCGGCCCGGGATTGAACTCGATCTGCACCCCCATGGCCGGCAGGGGGGTCATGATGTCGCTGAAGAGAATGGCTGCATCCAGGGGAAAGCGGCGCAAGGGTTGCAGGGTAATCTCGGCGGCCAGGTCGGGGGTACGCACCATCTCCCAAAAGCTAGAACGGGCCTTGATGGCAAGGTACTCGGGCAGGTAGCGCCCGGCCTGGCGCATCAGCCAGAGCGGGGCTTGGGGGGTGTTTTCCCCCCAGGCAGCCCGCAGGAAAAGCGAGGTGGCGGTTCGGGTACTCGAGGTATTCACGTTGGCTCCTTAGTAGGCGAGGCTTCGGGTCGGGGTTCGGGATTGGGCGTAAAGCGGTAGCCCACCCCCCAGACGGTGTGAAAATGCACCGGGTGGGCTGGGTTGGGTTCAAACAGGCGGCGCAGGCGCAGCACAAAGTTGTCGATGGTGCGACTGCTGGGAAAAACCTCCTGGCCCCAGACCCGGTCGAGAATTTCATCGCGGCTGACCACCTCACCCGACCGCTCCACCAGCAGGCGCAAGATGGCCATCTCGCGCTCGCCCAGGGCTTCCTTGCGACCATCCTTCAGGTAGGCCGTCCAGGCCCTGAAGTCGATGCGGTGTCCGGCAAACTCGTAGAGCGCAGAAGGGGTCTCGGCCCGGCGGCGCAGCAGATTTCCAACCCGCAGCAGAAACTCGGGCAGGTGGAAGGGCTTGGCCAGGTAGTCGTCGCCACCTACCTTTAGCCCCTCTACCCGCTCCTCGGGGGCCCCTTTGGCCGAGAGGAAAAGCACGGGGGTGGTGTGGCCCAGAGCGCGCATCTGCCGGCAGACCTGAAGGCCATCTAGCCCCGGTAGCATTACGTCGAGCACCACCAGATCGGGGTCCCAGGAAGCCCAGCGCTTTAGGGCCGTGCTGCCGTCGGGTGCAATTTCTACCTGGTAACCCTCGTCCTCGAGGTTGTCGGCCAGGGCGGCAGCCAGGGCGGGTTCGTCCTCCACCAGCAGTACCCTAATAGCCCGTCCCGCTAGTGGCGTGTCCAGGGGCTTCATGCCAGGCTCCTTTCAGGGGCCAGGCCCTGGGCTTCGAGCAGAGGAAGGCTGAGCACAAATCGGCTGCCCTGGGGCAAGGCCTCGGCCCAGACCCGGCCCCCCATCAGCTCGGTGATGCTTTTGACCAGGTAAAGCCCCAGGCCAAGCCCCCGGGTGCTACGGGTCTGTTCGTCCCCCACGCGGTAGAAGGGTTCGAAAATCTGTTGCAGCTCACCCCTGGAAAGCCCCACCCCCCGGTCTTCGACCTCGAGCACAGCCTGGCTGCCTTCGCGGCGCAGGCGCACCCAAACCGGCTTCTGGGGCCCTGGGCTATATTTGACTGCGTTGTCCAGCAGGTTGGAGAGCACCAGACTAAAAGCCTCGGGGTCGAGGTCTACCGGAAGCGGGGTGGGGGCGGGCTCGAGGTGCAAAGTGACCCCCCGCGCGACCAGGGTGTTTTGTTGACGGGCCAGGCAGCGGCTGACCGCCTGGTTCAAATCGTGGCGTTCAGGTTTGATCTGGCCCAGGCCCTGGGCGAGTCTCGAGGTCGCCAGCAGCCGCTCCGAGAGGTCTTCCAGACGGTCTATCTCGTGGGACATGTGGGTCAGGTAGGCAAGTTGTTTTTCCCGGGAAAGCTCACGCATCTGCAAGGTCTGGGCCAGTAGCCGCAGGGTGCTGATGGGGGTGCGAAACTCGTGCGAGGCGGCCATCAGGAAGTTTTGCTGACGGCGCTTGAGCTCCTGCTCGCTTTTGAGGCTGCGCCCGATGATGTACAGTCCCAAAAGCATCACCAGCAAGAAAAAAGGGCCTTCGTAGGCAAACATACGCAAATGGCGCATCTGCTCGGTGCGGTAGGCCTTTAGCCGCTCGGGGTTGACATAAACCCGGTCGTCCTCGACCTCGAGGTGGGGGAAAGCCTGGCGCAGCTCGGACAGGAGGGCCTGGCGATTTTCCGGGGCCGTGGCCGCCCAGAGCTGCTGTACCAGCGCGGCTTCCTGCAGCCAGGCGGTTTCGGCGTATTCGATGTTCTGCTGGATGGTGTTGCGCTGAAAGATAAGCCACCAGGCCACCTGGGCCAGCAAGAACACCACCACCAGGCCAAAGGCCAGCCAGACCCGAGCCCGAGAAGAACGCAGTTTGTGTAACCAGTGTGGCAAGCCCACCTCCTCAAATCCAGCCCTGAGCCAGTGCCTCCAGAGCGTGGTAGCTGATAATCAGGTCGGCTCCGGCTCGCTTGATGGCCATCAGGGTCTCGCGTACCGCCCGGGCCTCCTCCAGCGCACCCGCCATCGCTGCTGCCTTGAGCATGGCATACTCGCCGCTCACGTTGTAGGCCACCAGGGGCAACTGGGTTTGTGGGCGCAGTCGGGCCAGGATGTCCAGGTAGGCCAGGGCAGGCTTCACCATGAGCATATCGGCCCCTTCGGCCTCGTCGAGCGCGGCCTCCCGCAGGGCCTCGCGGGCGTTGCGGAGATCCATCTGGTAGCTGGCCCGGTCGCCAAAGCTGGGGGCGCTTTTGGCGGCATCACGGAAGGGGCCGTAAAAAGCGCTGGCATACTTGACGGCATAGGAGAGGATGCCCACCTCGGTATGGCCGGCCTGGTCCAGGGCCCGGCGCAGGTAGCCCACCCGCCCGTCCATCATGTCCGAAGGGGCTACGAAATCGGCCCCGGCCTCGGCATGGGTCAGGGCCATGGCAGCGAGCTGACGCAGCGAGCTATCGTTATCAATCCGCACCCCTCGAGGCGTCTCTTTGAGCACCCCGCAGTGGCCGTGGGTGGTATGGGCACACAAGCAGACGTCGGTGTAAATCACCACGTCCTCGCCAAAAGCTTTTCGGGCGGCCCGAATGGCCGTGGGCACCGGGCCATCGGGTTCGGCGGCGCTCGCACCGTGGGGGTCTTTCCAGGTATCGGGCAAAACCCCAAACAAAAGCAGGGAGCTCACACCCAGCTTCAAGGCACGCTCAGCCTCGAGCAAGAACGTATCCACACTGTAGCGGTTTATCCCCGGAAGTGCAGCAATGGGTTCGCTCAGGCCTCTGCCCGGCATCACAAAAAACGGGGCCAGGAAGTCGGAAGGGCGCAGGTGGGTTTCGGCCACGCTCTCGCGCAAAGCAGCGCTGGCGCGCAGCCGTCGGGGTCGCTCAAGAAGTTCAGGGGCCTTTAGAAGTTGGGGGTTTTTCAGGCTGGACATCGCTCACCTCGAATGCGCTCTATGGTCTCCAAAACCGCCTCCACGCTGGGCCTTGGCACCAGGGTGTACGGCAAGACTCGCTCGGACAAAGCCATAGCGGTGGTAGGGCCCAGGGCCAGCAGATGGGCCTGGCGTCCCACAGTCTCCGGCAGGGCTTCGACCCCGGAGGGGCTGGTCAGAAGCACCAGGTCGGGGGCCGGGAGGTCTGTTGGCCAGGGCCGGGTCTGGGTCTGGTAGACCACCGCGCTCTGCACCACGTAGCCGGCTTCGCGCAAGCGCTGGGCCAGCACCGGTCGGGCGCGGTTGCCTTGCGGCAGCCCCACATAGCCAAAGGGCCTGAGGGCCAGGAAGGCTTCCGCCAGGCTCTCGGCGGTCTCCTCCGGGGCGACCAGCTCGACCTTCCCCCCGGCTTCTTCCAAGACTTGCCGGGTGGCCTGACCCACTGCTCCCAAAGCCCGGCCCTTCAAGCATCCCCCCAGCTCGAGCACCGCCCGCACCGCTGCCACGCTGGTAAAAAGCCACCAGCGGCAGTCGGATAAGGGGGTCAGGTCGGCTTGTAGGGTTCGGGTCTGGATAAGGGGCTGGCGCACGACCTCGAGGCCCATCGCCTCGAGGCGTTCTTGCAAGCCCGCCAAACGGCCTTCCGACTGGGTCAGGGCGATTCGCATACCACCTCCGGGCTATCGGCCTTGATCTGCTGGAAAACCGCCTGGGCTACAGCCTCAGGCGTGGGAGCCTGGGCCTGGTAGCCTTTGCCTCCATACCAGGCCAGCAGGTGCAGGCCCTGCGGGGTTTCCTGGGCCAGTGCGCCCAGGGCCAGCTGGCAGCCTCCGGCCAGCTTTTGCATCAGCCCCCGTTCGGCGGCCACGGTGCGGCGGGCCTGGGGGTCGTCCAGGTGCTCTAGCAGGGCTTTGAGGTGGTGGTCGTCCTGGCGGCACTCCAGGGCCAGGGCCCCCTGGGCTGGAGCAGGCACCAGCAGGGTGGGCGGTAGCACCTGGAGGTATAGCCCGCTCAAGTCCAGGGCCAGCCGCTTGAGACCTGCCTGGGCCAGCAGGATGGCGTCGTAATCGCCACGCCGGAGCTTATCTACCCGGGTGGGCACGTTGCCGCGCAGTTCCTTAAGCTCTAGGTCGGGCCGAAGCTGCTTTAGCTGGGCCTGGCGCCGTACAGCGCTGGTGCCCACCTGTACCCCAGCACGCAGGGGCAGCCCCGGGGCCTGTTCATCCAGGGCGTGCAATCGAGCCAAGAGAACCTCGCTGGGGTCTTCTCGTGGAGGCACGGCTGCGATCTGCAAACCCTCTGGACGGGCGCTGGGCAGGTCTTTGTAGGAGTGCACGGCCAGGTCGGCCTCGCCGCGCAAAAGGGCTTCCTGTACGGCCTTGGTAAAAAAGCCCTGGCCCTGCATCTGGGCGAAGGGCAGGCCCTCGCGGTCGCCCTGGGTTTCCACCACCACCAGTTCGACCTGGGCGCCTTGCCGAAGAAGCTTCTGCTTTACCCAGTCGGCCTGCCATAAAGCCAGCCGGCTGCCACGGGTGGCAATACGCACCTTAACCATGCTCCACCTCCCAAAGACCCGCTTCCCGTAAAAAAGCCTCGGCGGCTTCGGGGCCATGTCGCCGGGCCAGCCCACGCAGGCCTTTAACTGGGAAGTGGGCAAAACGGTGGGCCAGTCGTTCGATCAGTTCGGGTTCCACCCGCTCCCCCACCAGCTCGGTAAGGGTGCGGTGGTAGACCTGGCGCATCTGGGTGATGGCGGGTGCGATGGCGCGCTCGGCCCAGTCCACCATGACCTGCTCCAACTCTTGAGCCACAATCCGCTCGGCCTGGGCCAGGTCGGCCCGCAAGCGTGCGCGGCGCTCTTGGCCCAGGCGTTCCAGCAGGTTCAGGTCGAACAGCACTACCCCCTTAACTACCTCAGGGGCTATGTTTCTGGGCATACCCAGATCTACCGCCGCTTTGAGCCAGGGCTGTTTTTGAAAAAAGCCAGTACCCAAAAGCCCCTCTACCGGGGTGGCCGTCACCAGGGCGTCTAGCTGCGGAGGGTGCTTCAGGAAGTCGTGCAACGGCATAAACCGGGCCCCCAGCGACCCAGCCAGAGCCTGGGCTTTTTCGGGGGTGCGGTTCACCAGCCAGAGCTCAATTCCGGGCAAGGCTGCCAGGCTGCGGGCCGCCAGGCTACCCATCTCGCCGGTGCCCACCACCGCCACCCGCGCGGGCTGGGGCAAAAGCGCCTCCAGGGCAGGCCGGGCCAGGCTAAACAGCGAGGTGTTGGCCGGGGCCAGGGCCACCTCCCGACGCACCCGCCTGGCTACTTTGAGCGCATTTTGAAAGGCAAAGCGGGTCAGGGGGCCCACGCTTCCGGCGTTTTGCGCGGCTTCAAAGGCCTGGCGCACCTGCCGCATGATCTGGTCTTCGCCCGGGTTCACCGAGTCGAGCGAGGCTGCCACCCGGGCCAGGTGCTCGAGCGCGGCCTCGCCCAGGTAGGCGTAGCCCCTGGGGAGCTGGGGTGGAATCAAGGCCTGACGCACCTGCTCGAGCGATAGCCCTTCCTTCAGGGCCAGCACCACCTCACAGCGGTTACAGGTGAGGATGGGCACCCATTCCTCAGCCAGGGTGGAAATGGCCGGGGCATGGTTCTGCCACCAGGTGCTCCACAGGGTCAGGGCCTCCACGCCCCCCCGCCGCTGTGAAACCCCAATCAGGGCTAGCCGCTCCATACGCAAATGATTATCAGTAGTAAAACGCTTAGAAAAGTGTCATGAAATTGTCACTGGCCCCACCCTAAAGGCTCTACGGTAAGCCGTCAGGCTTGAAAACATCAGGCCCGACCAGCCCAGCCAGGGCATTGGCTTGTACTTGGGGGCCTGCGGTGCTAAGTTCTGCACATGGGTCATTCCACCGCACGCTCTTTGGAGCTTTTTCGCCAAGCCCAGCAAGTGATACCCGGCGGGGTGAACTCGCCGGTGCGCGCTTTCAAGGCCGTGGGGGGCACGCCTCGTTTTATCGCGCGGGCCCAGGGGGCCTACCTGTGGGACGCCGATAGCAACGCGCTGCTCGATTACATCGGCTCCTGGGGGCCCATGATTCTGGGGCACAACCACCCGGCGGTGGTGGCCGCCCTGCGGGAAGCCCTGGCGGAAGGCCTGAGCTACGGAGCCCCCACCGAGCGGGAGGTGCGCCTGGCCGAACGGGTGCGGGAGGCCTACCCCAGTGCCGACCTGGTGCGCTTTGTGAGCAGCGGCACCGAGGCCACCATGAGTGCTTTGAGGCTGGCCAGGGGCTATACCGGGCGCGACCTGATCGTAAAGTTTCGCGGCAACTACCACGGCCACGCCGATAGCCTCCTGGTGCAGGCCGGCTCGGGGCTGCTCACCGGCGGCGGGGGCAGCGCCAAAAGTGCACCCTCGAGCGCCGGGGTGCCCCAGGCTTTTGCCGAACTCACCCTGGTGGCCGACTACAACGAGCCCCAGGCCCTCAAAGACCTGTTCGAGCAGTACGGTGAGCAGATCGCCGCGATCATCTTCGAGCCGGTGGTGGGGAATGCCGGGGTGCTGGTACCCACGCCCGAGTTCCTCGAGGCCCTGCACCAGCTCACCCAGCAGTACGGGGCCTTGCTCATTGCCGATGAGGTGATGACCGGCTTCCGCCTGGCCAAAGGGGGCGCGGTGGAACTTCTGGGCCTGAAGCCCGACCTGATCTGCTGGGGCAAGATTATTGGAGGGGGGCTGCCGGTGGGGGCTTATGGGGGCCGGGCCGAAATCATGCAGCAGGTAGCGCCGCTGGGCCCGGTCTACCAGGCCGGCACCCTGAGCGGGAACCCCCTATCTATGGCGGCTGGGCTGGCCACCCTGGAAACCCTATTCCAGGACCCACCCTACGCCCGCCTCGAGGCCTACGGAAAGGCCCTGGAAGAGGGCTTGCTGGCCCTTTTTACCGCCGCCGGGGTTCCGGTAGCCATCAACCGCGTGGGCTCTATGATTACGGTCTTCTTCCGCGAAGGGCCTGTGCAGACTTACTCCGACGCGGTGGCCTCCGATACCGAGCGCTTCAAGGTGTTTTTCCACGGTCTTTTGCAACGGGGCGTTTACTGGCCCCCCAGCCAGTTCGAAGCGGCCTTCTTCTCCGTAGCACACGGTGAGGATGAGCTTGCCAAAACCCTGGAAGCCGCAGAACAGGCCCTAAAGCTGTTTACTGCTTGAATCCTAGAGCACACCCCTCGCTTCGCTCGGCGAAAAAGCGTATCCCGTTGGTCGGGTTAGTTCGCCACTATTCTGTGAGGAACTAACCGAATCTGGATATTACAGGCATAATGCATAAACATGAACCTTGCAGCGATTAACCACCTTTCCAGGGAGGCTTTTGTTGAGCAACTGGGCTGGGTCTTTGAACACTCTCCCTGGGTGGCCGAAAAAGCCTGGGAACACCGCCCCTGGGCCAGCCTCGAGGCCCTGCACCACTCGCTGGTGCAGGCAGTGCAAGAAGCCCCCAAGGAGGCCCGGCTGGCCCTGATCCGGGCCCACCCCGACCTGGGCAGCCGCGCCCGCATGGCCCAGGCCTCGGTCGCGGAGCAAAAGGGCGCCGGCCTCGACGCCCTTACGCCCGCCGAGTTCGAGCGCATCCAGACCCTAAACCGGGCCTATACCGACAGGTTTGGCTTCCCCTTCATTCTGGCGGTGCGGGGCAAAAGCAAAGCCGAGGTCTTTAAGGCTATGGAGGAAAGGCTCCCCAACCCCCCCGAGCTCGAGTTCGAGACCGCCCTGGAGGAGATTTACAAGATCGCACGCTTTCGCCTTGCCGACCTGCTGGGCCAAGATTAGACTCTATCTGAATCAGCCATGAACCCCCTCGACCAAGACCGCCTCCGCATCGTCAAATGGCCCTGGATTTTAGCCATCCTGGCCCTATTTGCTGTGGCTTTAGCCCTCACCCTGGCGGGCGGCTGGCAGGCCCACGCCCGCGAATGGCTCAACCTGATCGTGCGCTGGCTGCACATTATCTACGGCATCGCCTGGATTGGGGCCAGCTTCTACTTCATCTTCTTAGAGAACGCCCTCGAGCGCCAGGGCGTGCGGGCCGAGCTCTCCGGCAACCTCTGGGCCATCCACGGCGGGGGCATCTACTACCTGGAAAAATACAAAACCGCCCCCAAAGAGCTACCCAGATACCTGCACTGGTTCAAGTGGGACGCCTACCTGACCTGGGTCACGGGGTTCTTGCTGCTCGTCATCGTCTACTACGCCGACCCCAGAACCATTCTGCTGGCCCCCGGCAGCACCCTGCCGGGCTGGGCCGCCATTTTAGTAGCGGTAGGAAGCCTCATCGCAGGCTGGCTGATTTATGTAGGACTGTCCAGCACCCAGCTCTTATACCGCCCTGCGCTGTTTCTGCTGGTGGGGGGGGTGCTGGTTACGCTGGCGGCTTACCTGCTGGGGCAGGTCTTTAGCGGGCGCGGCACCTTCATGCACATTGGGGCCATGCTGGGGACCATCATGGCGGCCAACGTCTTTTTCGTGATTATCCCCTCGCAAAAGAAGCTGGTGCGGGCCGCGCAGAACGGCAAAACCCTCGACCCCGATTTTGTGGCCTGGGTGCAGCTTCGCTCGCGCCACAACAACTACCTCACCCTGCCGGTGCTCTTCACCATGATCGCCCACCACTTCCCCATGACCTACAGCGGCGGGGCCCACTGGCTCATCCTGATTCTGCTCTTTGGGGCCGGAGTAGCGGTGCGGCACTTTATCAACGTGACCGAAAAAGAGCACCACACAACCCTGGTAGAAGGCGGGGCCATGCCCTATCTGCTGGTGCTGGCGGCGGCCTTGCTGCTGGGAGCTTTCTACCTGACCGCGCCCCGCCAGAGCCCAGAAGCGCTCAAAGAGCCCCCGGTGGCTTTTGCCGAGGTGCAGGACATTATCGTGCAGCACTGCCAGATGTGCCACGCCGCCCGCCCCACCCAGCCCGGCTTCGCCTCGGCGCCGGGCGGGGTGATGCTGGACACCCCCGAGCATATTGTGGCGCAGGCGCAGAAGATCAAGCAGGTTGCGGTGGACACCCAGTACATGCCCCTGCTGGTGCCGGGGGTTCCGGCCATGACCCCCGAGCAGCGGGCCAGGCTGGGGGCCTGGGTAGCCCAGGGCGCACCGGGGCCGTAGGATTAAGGCATGGCTCGGCTTTCGACCCACGTTCTGGATACCGCCCACGGGCGCCCGGCGGCGGGGCTCGACCTCGAGCTCTACCGCATCGGCCCTGCAGGTGAGCGCACCTTCATCACCGCCGCCAGCACCAACGCCGATGGCCGCACCGACCAGCCCCTGCTCGCAGGCGAAACCATCGCGGTGGGCCTTTACGAGTTGGTCTTCCACGTGGCCGCCTACTTCAAAGCCCAGGGGGTGCCCCTGCCCGACCCGCCTTTTCTGGACGAGGTGCCCATCCGCTTCGGCATCGCCGACGAAAAGGGGCATTACCACGTGCCGCTGCTCCTCTCACCCTACGGCTACAGCACCTACCGGGGTAGCTAGTATGAACCCCACCCGAAGCGTTCCGCTGAGCGCAAGTAAAAGCTTGTTGATTACGACCGCCTCGAGTTCCAGCGCTTCGGGCGGGGGCCCCAAAAAAAGAACAACTCAAGCAGATTTCTTACTGGTGCCCCTTCCTGCCCGGTTACCTATTTTTTGCGCTTTCCACGGCACAACACTCAGGCCCTCCACGCAAACCATGTGAGCTGCGACCAAGGCTCCACCTTACCCGACCCGACCATGAGTCTTTCCGACGTAAACTTCTCCAAACTGGCCCTAGAAGCCCTCGAGCGCTGCCGTGTGCTGGCGCGTTTCTCGGAAGAGCCGGGCCGCCTGACCCGCACCTTTCTCTCACCCCCCATGCGGGCCGTACACGAATCCCTGACCGGCTGGATGAGGGAGCTGGGCATGGCGGTACGCACCGATGCAGTGGGCAACCTGATTGGGCACTACCCCGGCCACTCCCCCGATGCCCCGCTGTTTCTGCTGGGCTCGCACGTGGACACCGTGCGCGATGCGGGCCGCTACGACGGCCTTCTGGGGGTCACGCTGTCGCTGGCTTTGGTGAAGGCCTTGGAAGGCCGAAGATTGCCTTTTGCCATTGAGGTGATTGCCTTCTCGGAGGAGGAGGGCGTGCGCTTTGGGATGCCTTTTCTGGGCAGCAAAGCGGTAACCGGTCAGTTTACGCCCGAGCTGCTGAAGCTGCAAGATGCCCAGGGGCAGACCGTAGAGGAAGCCATTCGGGCCTTTGGCCTCGAGCCCGCCCATATACCGCAGGCCGCCTACAACCCGGCTCAGGTTAAGGGCTTTTTGGAGTTTCACATCGAGCAGGGGCCGGTGCTGGAGGCCCTGGGGTATCCGCTGGGCCTGGTGGAGGGCATCGTGGGGCAGAGTCGGCTCGAGGTGGCCTTCCGCGGCCAGGCCGGCCACGCCGGCACCACCCCCATGCACCTGCGCAAAGATGCCCTGGCCGGGGCTGCCGAATGGATGGTTCTGGTTGAACGCGAAGCCCGCGAGGAGCAAGGCCTGGTGGCCACGGTGGGCATGATTACGGCCCTGCCGGGGGCGGCCAATGTGATTCCGGGGGAGGTGCAGATGAGCCTGGATGTGCGCCACCCCTACGACGAGGTGCGCAGCCTGGCGGTAGCCAACCTGGTGACCCGGGCCCAGCAGGTGGCCCAGCGCCGGGGGCTCGAGCTCGATTACCGCACCCTATACGAGCAGGCTGCGGTTCCCTGCGACCCTGAGCTGAACGAGCGGCTGGCCCTGTCGGCCCAGGCCCAGGGCTACCCGGTGCACCGGATGGTCTCGGGGGCCGGCCACGACGCCATGATTATGAGCGCGCTGTGCCCCTCCACCCTGCTGTTTCTGCGAAGTCCGGGCGGCCTTTCGCACCACCCGGAAGAGTCGGTCTGGCCCCAGGACGCAGAAGCCGCCCTGCGGGTGGGGCTGGATTTCTTGCACCGGCTAGCCGCCGAGGCTTGATAGGGGAGTTACGATGCTCGAGCTAATTGTGCGTGGTGGAAAGCTGGTAATCCCGGAAGGGGTGCGGCAGGCCGATCTGGGCATCTCGGGGAGGCAGATCGTGCAGGTGGCCCCGGAGATTGCCGAACCGGCCCGGCAGGAGATCAATGCCTCGGGCTTGTACGTTTTTCCGGGCCTGATTGACGTGCACGTGCACTTCAACGAGCCGGGACAGGCCCACTGGGAGGGCATCGCCTCGGGCAGCGCGGCCCTGGCAGCAGGCGGCGGCACGGCCTTCTTCGATATGCCCCTCAACTCGTTGCCCTGCACCCTGGATGGCCCCTCCTTCGACCAGAAGCTCTCGGCCATGCAGGCCCACTCCCACACCGATTTTGCGCTATGGGGTGGCCTGACCCCAAACAACCTGCAGCATATGCCCGATCTGGCCGAACGCGGCGTAATCGGTTTCAAGGCCTTCATGTGCAACTCCGGCCTGCCCCAGTTTCCCGCCTGCGACGACGCCACTTTGTATGTGGGCATGCGCCTGGCCGCCCAGCTTGGGCTGCCGGTGGCGGTACACGCCGAGTCGGAAGCCCTGACTGCCTACCTGGCCCAGCAGAAGCGCCAGCAGGGCCAGACCACCTGGCGCGACTACCTGGACTCGAGGCCGGTCTACACCGAGCTCGAGGCCATCCAGCGGGCCTTGCTGTTTGCCCGCGAGACCGGCTGCCGGCTGCACATCGTACATATCAGTTCGGGCGCTGGGGTGGTCATGGCCGCCGAGGCCAGGGCCAAGGGGGTGGACGTGAGCCTCGAGACCTGCCCCCACTACCTGGCCTTTACCGCAGAAGACCTGGAGCGGCTGGGAGCGCTGGGCAAGTGCGCCCCGCCCTTCCGCTCCGAGCTGCAACGAACTCTGTTGTGGGTGCAGGTGCTGCAAGGGCAGGTAGATATCATTGGCTCCGACCACTCCCCCAGCCCACCCGAGATGAAGCAGGGCCATGACTTCTTCAGCCTGTGGGGCGGCATCGCGGGGGTGCAGTCTACCCTGGGGGTGCTGCTGAGCGAGGGTTGGCGCCAGCGCGGCCTGGCCTTAGAGCGGCTGGCCGCCCTGCTGGCAGCCAACCCCGCCAAGCGCTTTGGCCTGGCCCAGAAAGGCCGCCTGGCCGAAGGCTACGATGCCGACTTCGCCCTGGTAGACCTGGGCCAAACCTACACCTTGAGACAGGAAGACCTGTACTACCGTCACCCCATCTCCCCCTATCTGGGCCGTACCTTTGTTGGGGTGGTGCAGGAGACCTGGTTGCGTGGGCAGCGGGTGTATGCCGGGGGTAAGATAGAAAAGCCCCGTGGGGTTCGTTTACTCAAGGGGACGATCCCCTTCGGGACAGAGCCCTGATGGGCCTGTTCACCAGGGGACGATCCCCTTCGGGACAGAGCCCTGATGGGCCTGTTCATCTAGAGGAATTTATGAGTCTGACCGGTTTTACCCGAACCCGCGTAACCCCCGACCACGCCCTCTTGACCCCCGATACCTTTGTGCGCTCGAGCCTGCCCGGCTGGAGCCAGGCTGCCTGCATCGTGCATATCTCCCCCGAGATGGGGGCCCGCTTCATGATGTACACCGTAGAGATGCAGTCCGGCAGTACCGGCCAGATGAGCCTGCTGGACATCCAGCGCTTTGCCTATGTGCTCGAGGGCGAAGTGGCGCTCGAGGTAGGGGGAGCCCGGCATACCCTATGGGCCAACAACTACGTGTACCTGCCTGCCAACACCCCACACCATTTTGCAGCGGCATCCGGCTGCCGGATGGTGGTTTTCGACAAACCCTACCAGGCCTTGGCCGGCATGGACGTACCCCAGGTGGTGCTCGGACACGAACCAGATACCCCCAGTAGCCCGCTGATGGGCGATGAAGCCCTGCAGGTGCGCCTGCTCCTGCCCGACAATTTCTCCTTCGATATGGCCGTTAATACCATGACCTTTGCTCCCGGAGCCCACCTCTCCCTGGTAGAAACCCATGTCATGGAGCATGGCCTGTTGTTTTTGCAAGGCGGCGGGGTATACCGCCTGGGTGACCACTGGTACACCGTGCAGGCTGGCGATGTGATCTGGATGGCCTCCTACTGCCCGCAGTGGTTTGGGGCGCTGGGCAAAACACCCAGCAAGTACCTGATTTACAAAGACGTCAACCGGCACTCGCTCGAGCTGCTCTCCTGATGCAGGCCGCACAGGGGCGGTAGAGGCTGGTGGGCTGACTGGGGTAAACTGCTCGTGCTAGATTTACCCCGAGCCTTAGGCATAGCCTGCAAAATTTTTTCGGAGTAGCCCATGATTGTCCGACCCCTGGTAGACCAAGAACGCATTATCCGCGAACTCGAGGCCCTGGCGGAGTTTTCCGACACCCCCAAGCCAGCCATTACCCGCATTCTCTTTACCAAGCCCGACCTCGAGGCCCGCGCTTACCTCAAGAGCTTGTGTGAAGAGGCTGGATTAAGCCTACGCGAAGATGGGCTGGGCAACATCTTTGCCCGCTGGGAGGGTTCCGCCCCTGATCTACCGGCTGTTGGCACGGGCTCCCACTTCGACGCCATCCCCTACGCCGGCATGTACGACGGCACCGTGGGCGTGCTGGGGGGTCTGGAGGCCATCCGTTCACTCCAGCGCAGTGGTTTTAAGCCCTACCGCTCCATCGAACTGCTCATCTTCACCGCCGAAGAGCCCACCCGTTTTGGCGTGGGTTGCCTGGGAAGCCGGGCCCTGGCCGGGGTTTTGAGCCCCGACTCGCTGCGCCAGCTTAAGGATCAGGAAGGGCGCAGCCTGGAGGAAGTCCGCTGGGAAGCCGGTTATATGGGCCGCCTGGAGGATGTGCAGCTTCCCCAGGGCTACTACTCGGCTTTCGTGGAACTGCACATCGAGCAAGGCCCCTTGCTCGAGCAAGAACGGGTGCCCCTGGGCATCGTCACGGCCATCGCGGCTCCGGCTGCCCTGCGGGTAAACCTGGAAGGTGAGGGCGGGCATGCCGGAACCGTGCTGATGCCCGACCGCCGCGATGCGCTGTGCGCCGCTGCCGAAATTATCCTGGGCGTGGAAGCCTTTGCCAAAAACAGTGGCAGCATCAATACCGTAGCCACCACCGGCTTTTGTGAGGTCTATCCCAACGCGGTCAATAGCGTGCCCAGCCGGGTCAAGCTCGAGATAGACATTCGCGATGTTGACCAGTCTCGCCGGGATCAGGTGATTCGCAACGTGATTCAGGGAGTGGAGCAGGTCTGCACCCGGCGCGAAATAAAATACAGCGTAGACATCATCAACGTAGACCCCCCGGCCAAAGCGGGCTCTGAAGTGCTAAAAGCGCTGGTGGCCTCTTGTGGCGAGGCCGGGGTCAAGTTCAAGCTGATGGTGAGCCGGGCCTACCACGACTCTTTATTCATGGCCCGGATTGCCCCTACCGCCATGCTCTTTATCCCCTGCCGGGGAGGGGTTAGCCACCGTCCGGACGAGTACGCCTCCCCCGAGGATATCGCCAGAGGCACCTACGTGCTGGCCCTGACGCTGGCCAAGCTCTCGCTGGCCGAAGATAAAACAGTCTCCAAGGAAGACCCGGTTCTACTGGATGACTAGGGCTGTTCTCGTTGTGCAACTGGAAAAAGTAAAACACCCACCAGGCGGTGGGTGTTTTTGAAGGCGCAGTTCCCCTACGCCCTGGCTTTGCTGACCAGCTCGGCGAAGGCCTCGGGCTGGCGCACAGCGATATCGGCCAGAATCTTGCGGTCGAGTTCGATTCCGGCTTTCTTGAGGCCGTGCATGAACACGCTGTAGCTCAGGCCATGCTGGCGAGCGGCAGCGTTGATACGCACAATCCACAAGCGGCGCATATCGCCCTTGCGCTTGCGGCGGTCGTTGAAGGAACGCATGGCGCCGCTAAGCAGGGTTTCGCGGGCCTTACGAACGCTCTTCGAGCGCAGCGCATAGAAGCCCTTGGCTCGTTTAAGAATTGCTTTGTGTTTGCGGCGACGAACTACACCGGTCTTTGCGCGTGGCATTCTAAATCACCTCTCCTTTATACGTCGTAGGGCATCAGCTGGTGGACACGGCGCTCTTCACCTTTGGCAAAGGTAAAGTCACGCCCTTTCTGACGACGGCTCTTGCCCGACTTGTGCCAGTTGAGGTGGCGCTTTCCCGGCTTTTTGCCTACCACTTTGCCTGTAGCCGTAATCTTGACACGGCTTTTGGCGCCCTTATGGGTCTTCATCTTGGCCATTGTCTGCTCCTGTATGCGGCTCGAGTGCCCCGCGCTGGGGTCTTTAAACTCGGCAGCCTAGGAAGTATAGCATCCCGAAGGGCTAGCTGCCAACACAATTGTGGGGCCTTCAGCATCTCCTTTTGGCACAGCCACCGGTCGGTGTTTGGGCGGGAAAACTGGGGAAAGCCCCCCCGGACATGCTACCCGCACCAGGCCAGAGGCGATAAGCTACTAGCTGAGGTCAAAATATGAACGTCTTTCCCGAGTGGTTTAAGGCCTTCAAACAGGTTGAAATCTGGCCCGGTATGGACATGGCGGTGCTGTCCGGCCATAAGGGTCAGGTGGGGTTTGCCCAGGTAGCCGAGGAAACCTTGGTGCCCGAACACGCCCACCAGGGCCAGTGGGGGGTGGTGCTCGAGGGTGAGGTGGTGTTCGTGATGGGGGGCGAGACCAAGGTGTTTCGCAAAGGCGACTACTACCACATTCCTGCGGGCGTTCCGCACAGCGCGAAGCTGGCCGCCGGAACGGCCTTTATTGACGTGTGGGAAAACGAGCGCTTTCCGGCCAGCCGGCTCAAATAGCAAGAGGTTGTTATGTACGAGAACATTCTGGTCGAAACCCACGGGCAGGTAGGGCTGGTTCGGCTCAACCGACCCAAGCAGCTCAACGCCCTCAACACCGCCACCCTGGGCGAGCTGGCCCAGGCCATCGGCGCATTTGAGCAAGACGGGGGCATCGGGGCCATGGTCATCACCGGCAACGAGCGGGTTTTTGCCGCCGGGGCCGACATTGCCGAGTTTCAACAAACCAGCCTGGCCGAGCTTATGCGGGGCCTGCGCGCCGACCAGTACGAGGTTTTGCGTAAGGTTCGCAAGCCCCTAATAGCGGCGGTGTCGGGGTATGCGTATGGGGGGGGTTGCGAGCTGGCCATGCTTTGCGACCTGATTGTGGCTTCCGATACGGCCCGGTTTGCCCAGCCCGAGATCAACCTGGGCATCATTCCGGGCGGCGGGGGAACCCAGCGCCTAACGCGGCAGGTGGGCAAGTACCTGGCCATGGAGGTAATTCTGGCCGGACGGGTGCTTTCGGCCTGGGAGGCCCTGCAACACGGACTGGTGAACCGGGTGGTTCCGGTAGAGCTTTACCTGGAAGAAGCCCTCGAGCTCGCCCAAACCATCGCCGAACGGGCCCCCTTAGCGGCACGGCTGGCTAAGGATGCCATCAACCGGGCCCAGGATATGAGCCTGGAGCATGGGCTGGGCCTCGAGCGAAGCAACTTCCTGATTGCCTTTGGCAGCGAGGATAAACAAGAAGGCACCACCGCTTTTCTGGAAAAACGCAAGCCCCAGTGGAAAGGGCGTTAAGGAGGAACCATGGACGTACTTCTACGCGAGGTCAAAGACGGCATCCTGACCCTCACCATGAATCGGCCCGAGGCCATCAACGCCCTGACCACCGAGATGCTGCGAGAGCTGGGCCAGGCCATCAAAGAGGCCAGCGCACCGGAGGTACGGGTGGTGGTGCTGCAGGGTGCGGGCCGTGGCTTTTGTTCCGGCCAGGATTTGCGTGAGTTTGAAGGGCAGCGCATCTCCTACAAAAACCACCTACGCAACTACCGCTCGGTGGTGGAAGGCCTGGCCGGTCTGGAAAAACCGGTGATTGCCGCGATTCATGGGGCGGCGGCGGGCGCGGGTTTGTCGCTGGCCCTGGCCTGTGACCTGCGCATCGCTTCTGCCGACGCAGTGCTGACCACCGGCTTCAGCAAAATTGGCCTGATTCCCGATGCAGGCATGAACTATCACCTGCCGCGCATGGTGGGGTACGCCAGGGCCTTCGAGCTGGAGGTGCTCTCCGGTCGAATAAAAGCCGAGGAGGCCCTGGGCCTGGGTCTGGTAAACAAGGTGGTAGCGGTAGAGAGCTTTGCCGAAGAGGTGGCCCGCCTGGCCAGCGAACTGGCCCAGGGCCCCACCAAAACCTACGGCCTGATCAAACGGGCTTTGCGGCGTAGCGCCAGTGCCAGCCTGGAGGAGATGCTCGAGTACGAGGCGTTGCTGCAAGAAGTGGCAGGACGCAGCGAGGACCACCAGGAGGGCGTGCGGGCTTTTTACGAGAAGCGCTCCCCGCGCTTTCAGGGAAAGTAGACTTTTCTCGTGGTTCGTTATTTGAGAGGAACAGTACTCAAAAAAGGCCCCAGCAGCGCAGTCTTGCTGGTGGGGGGCCTCGGCCTCGAGGTCGGCTGCCCAGCTTCCACCCTGGCCCAGCTTACCGAGGGCCAGGAAGCCGCCCTGCACACCCGGCTGATCGTGCGCGAGGACGATCTGTCGCTTTTTGGTTTTGCCGAAGAACGCAGCCTCGAGCTTTTCGAGCTTCTGCTCTCGGTGTCCGGGGTGGGGCCCAGGGTGGCCCTCAACCTGCTTTCCTCCCAGACCCCCGCCCTGCTGGCTCGAGCCCTGGCCGAGGGCGACCTGCGCCTGCTCACCGCAGCCCAGGGCGTGGGCAAAAAACTGGCCGAGCGGATTGCCCTCGAGCTGCGCGGCAAGGTTCCGGTCCACCTGCTGGGCGAGGGGGGGAGCCTGGTTCGCACCAGCCACACCGAGGAGGCCGAGCTAGCCCTCATCACCCTGGGCTTCCGGGAAGGCCAGGTAAAAAGCGCAGTGGCCGAAATTGCCCAGAAAAACCCCGAGGCCACCACCCAGGAGCTCATCAAACTGGCGCTGAAGGCTCTGCGGTAAGTCCGATCAACCCTCGGCCAGGAGGGCCACCACCCGCCGCAGAACTTCTTCCGCGACCTCGCTTTTGCTCAGAAGCGGTAGGTGCTCCACCGCACCCCCTGGCCAGAGCAGGCTGACCCGGTTGGTATCCACCGCAAACCCCGCATCGGGAACGCCGACCTGGTTGGCAACAATCATAGAAAGCCCTTTGCGCGCTAGCTTGTCCTGGGCGTTTTCCAGCAGGTTCTGGCTTTCGGCAGCAAAGCCCACCACCACCGCAGGCCACCCTATCCGTCGGCGCTGCTCGGCCACGGCCAGCAGAATATCTGGGGTGGGCTCGAGTTCAACCTGGGGCAGCAGGTTCTTCTTGATTTTGTGCGGCTGAACCTGGCGAGGGCGAAAATCGGCCACCGCTGCGGCCATAATCAGCACATCGGCGCTGCCAGCCCGCTGCAGTATGGCCTCGGCCATCTGGGCCGCGGTATCCACATCGATACGCTCAGCCCCATAGGGCGTGGGCAGGGATGCCGCCGTGGCCCCCGCTACCAGGCTCACCTGCGCCCCCAGGTCCAGCGCCGCCTGGGCCAGGGCGAAACCCTGCTTGCCAGAGGAGCGGTTGGTCAGATAGCGCACCGGGTCCAGCGGCTCCTGGGTGCCCCCTGCGCTGACCAGGACATGCCTGCCAGCCAGGGGGCCACCCCGGCTTAGAACCAGGCGCAGCTGCCCCAGAATTTCGGCTGGCTCCAGCATCCGCCCCCACCCTAGCAGTCCCGAGGCCATCCGACCCTGGGCCGGGCCCAAGACCTGTACGCCCCGCTGGCGCAGGGTCTGAATGTTGGCCTGGGTAGCCGGGTGTTCAAACATACCCCCATCCATGGCAGGCGCCACCAGCACCGGGCAGCGGGCAGCCAGCACGGTCAGGGTGAGCAGGTTATCGGCCTGGCCCGTGGCCAGTTTAGCCAGGGTATTGGCGCTGCAAGGAGCTATCACCAACAGGTCGGCGGCCTCCCCCAGACCCACGTGCACCACGTGCGCATCGCTGTCCCACAGGCTGCTGTAGGCCTTGCGGCCGGTAAGCGAGGCGAAGGTCAGGGGCGAAATAAAGCGCTCGGCCCCCTCACTCAAAACCACATCCACCTGGGCTTTGGCCTGGGTCAGCTTGCTGGCCAGCTCAGCCGCTTTGTAGGCCGCTACCGAGCCGCTAACCCCCAGCACGATGCGCTTGTCCTGCAGAGGGTTCACTGGTTCATCTCCCAGATAATGCGCAAACCATCCAGGGTTAGCCAGGGGGCAATAATCTCGATGACCGGTGTTTCCCGCGCGATGAGTTCGGCCAGACCACCGGTAGCAATGACCTTCATCTGGGGGCCCAGCTCTCTGCGAAAGCGGGCCACCATACCCTCCACCAGGCCCACATAGCCAAACAGCAGCCCCGACTGCATCGAATGCACGGTGTTGCGCCCAATGGCCGTCGGCGGGGCCTTTAGCTCCACCTTTGGCAGTTTTGCCGCCCTTTGAAACAAAGCCTCGGCAGCAATTCCAATTCCTGGGGCAATAGCGCCCCCAAGGTAATCCCCTTCAGCGGTAATGGCATCGAAAGTGGTCGCGGTGCCAAAATCCACCACACAAGCAGGGCCGCCATAGAGCCGGTGTACGGCTGCAGCGTCCACAATCCGATCCGCGCCTACCTGCGAAGGGTCGTCGTAGCGTACCCGCACCCCGGTCTGAACGCTGGCATCCACCACCAGCGGCTTGTGACCCAGGTAATCCTGCACAGCCTGCACCAGGGTGCTGGTCAGGGGTGGAACCACCGAGGCCATGACCACCGCCTTGACCTCGGCGGCTGAGTGGCCGCGGTAGGCCAGCAGGCTGAGAATTCCGACGCCGTACTCGTCGGGCATCCGTTGCAGGTCGGTGGAAATGCGCCAGCTCGAGCTCAAGGTCTCTCCCCGGTACAACCCCAGGGTGATGTTGGTGTTGCCAATGTCAATCGCTAGAAGCATGGTCACCCTTTAGTTTATCCTGACCCGATAACCCCACCACAGGCCTTCTGGCAGCACTACGGTCGAAAACGCGCGATAAGCTCTTGCAGTGCAGCATCGGTAGGCTGGCCCACCGGCAGCAGGCCGACGCCGGTTCCAGCCAGCAGCAGATGGCCTGTAAGCTCATCTGGCCTCAGGCGCACCTTTCCCACCCGAAAGCCCATGCCAGCCGCACATTCAAGCACTTTCTGGCGGGTGATCCCCTCGAGCCCACCTAAAAGCGCGCTCAACTCCCCCTCGCGGTACAGCAGCAAGCTGGTACGGCTGCCATCGGCCAGGTACCCGTCCTTATCGAGCAGCAGCCCTTCAAAGCAGCCATGGCGCTCGGCCTCGAGGCGGGCCAGGCGGTACGCAAGGTAGCTGCCAGTCTTATACATACCCAGATCGGGATGAATCTGTCGGGCCGTCAGCCAGACCCGAACCCCAGAGCTATAGGCCGCCGCCGGGGGTGGAACGAATGGGCGAGCGCTCGAGGCATACCCCTCGGGAAATACCACCAGCCGCAGCAGCAGGTCGGCTTTTGCCAGGCTATAGTGCATGACTTCCTGCTCGAGCGCAGCAAACCCAGGAAAAGCCAGGCCCAAAGCCGCTGCATGCCGGCGTAAGCGCTCCAGGTGCGCTGGCAGCCAGAGCGGCTGCCCCTGCAGCAGACGCAGGGTGGTATACACAAAAAAACCGTGCCAGAAAGCCTCGGGCAGTGGGTGGGTAGGCCTGCCGTTAATGCGCAACATGGTCGGTTTCCACGGCTTTCACCCGGGGTTCGCCCAAGGAAAGAAAGTTGCTGAGCAGGACCATGCCATACTCCGAGAGCATGCTTTCGGGATGAAACTGCACCCCCCAGGCCGGGCAGTCCCGGTGGGAGACCGCCATGCACAACTCCGAAGCAGTCCAGGCTTCCAGGCGAAGGGAAGAAGGCAGGTTATCGATGAGCAAGGAGTGGTAGCGGGTGAAACGGGCGGGGCTGGGCAGGCCCCTAAAAATCCCCTCCTGCAGGTGATTAACCGGACATGCCTCGCCGTGCACCGGTTCAGGGGCCCGCTTCAGGCGGGCGCCCAGGGCCATCCCAAGGGCCTGGTGACCCAGACAGATTCCCAGGAAGGGCAGCCCGACTGCCAGCGCTGCCCGCGTCCACTCGAGGCAGCGTCCTGCGCTGCTCGGATCACCCGGCCCCGGCCCCACCACCAGGTGCGTCGGCCAGGAGAGGTCGGGGGGTTCTTGGTGGTCCACCACCCGCACCTCCGCCCCCAGGGCACGGAGGTAATCAACAAGGTTGTAGCTAAAGGAGTCGTGGTTTTCCAGAAAAACCACCCGGGCCGCCTGGCGCTTGGCGGGTCTGGGGGGTCTCCAGGCGCTATCCAGGCGCGGTAAAGCTGGAGGCCTCCCCTGCTGGCCCTGCCCCAGGGCAAAAAGCAAGGCCTCTGCTTTGGCCTGGGTCTCGAGATACTCCCGCTCAGGATCGCTGGCAATCACCACACCAGCCCCCGCCGAAAAATAACCGGTGCCCTTGGCAAAGCCAAAACTTCGGATGAGGATGTTGAAATCACAGCCTTTACCCGACACATAGCCCATTGAACCGGTGTAAACCCCGCGAGGCACCGGCTCCAGTTCGGCAATGGTGCGCATCACGCTTTCCTTGGGGGCACCGGTGATGGTTCCGCCGGGAAAAATGCTGGCGAAAACCTCCTGCAAAGGGGCACGGCTTAGGCCGCGCACCTCCGAGACCAGGTGCATCACATGGGAGTAGCGCTCGAGGGTAAAAGCTTCGCTTACCTCCACGCTACCTGGCGCACAGACCCTTGCCAGGTCGTTGCGCAAAAGATCGACCAGCATGACGTGCTCGGCCCGCTCCTTGCTGCTATTGCGCAGCTCTTCCTCCCGGGCTAGATCCTCGGCTTCGCTCAGACCTCGAGGCCGGGTTCCGGCGATGGGCCGGGCTGTAATAATTCCTTCTCGGTAGCTAAAAAGCCGCTCAGGGCTGCCCGAGAGCACCGCGTAGGTCTCCCGCTCGAGCAAGCCCATAAAAGGGCTGGGGTTGTGGTCGCGCAAGGCCTGGTACAGTTGCAGGGGATCTACCCCTTGGGCGCTGAAGCGGAAGCGACGGGACAGGTTAACCTGATAAACCCAGCCCGCCCGAATACGTTCTTTTACCTCTGCCACGCTTTGCAAAAAAGCCTCTTGGGAATAGTCGCTTTCCAGCTTTAAGCCGGTTAGCGTCTTTCGCGGCAACCTCTCCAGCGGGCCCATCACCGGGCCCTCCAGCAAAACCCCCTCGAGCCAGGCATAGCCCCGGGGGTAAAAGAAAAAAGCTGCTTCTGGCAGGCCAGGCAGGGCGGCTCGCACAGGTAACCCCAGGTAGCGGGCATACTCGTAGGTAAAAAAACCTATCCAGGCTGGAAAGTAACCCTCCCCAAGCCCCTCCTCTAAGAAACTGAACACCTTTAGCGCATCACCTACCGGCCTTCCATCCAGGTAGGTACGACCCTCCCAGACCTCCAGCCGTCGCGTGGCCCCCATCCCCAACAGGGTCAGGCGTCCGAAAGGGGTAGTTTCCCCCGCCGACTCGAGCAAGGCCGGGTACAGCCCCTGGGCCCGGGCGCTGGCATAAAGGGCAGTAGCACCCTCAAACATCGCCCACCAATACTACCAGCCGCGGGTGGTACCTTGTTGGCGTGTATCGTTACGCAGTGGCTTTAGGCTCCAATCTGGGTGACCGCCTCCAACACCTGCGGCGGGGTGTAGCCCGCCTGAGGCATGGCGCTAATGTACAGGGGCTGGTTTTGAGCCGTATATACGAGACCGAACCGGTGGGTGGCCCCCTCGAGCAGGAAGCCTACCTCAACGCCGCAGCAGTGTTCTTTTGCTCGCTCGAGCCCGCCGCACTGCTGGCGCTTCTGCTACACATCGAACAGCAGGAAGGGCGGGTACGGCTCTACCCCAACAGCCCCCGCACCCTGGACCTCGATCTGCTTCTGTGCGATGGGCTAGAGCTAGAGCTGCCTGGCCTGACCCTTCCGCATCCCCGCATGCACCTGCGGGCTTTCGTGCTGGCCCCCCTGGCCGAAATCGCCCCCGACTGGGTAGTTCCAGGACGAGGGCCTGTGGCGGATTTGCTGGCTAGGGTTGGCCGCGCAGGGGTACGCCCAACAGATCTGCGTTGGTAATCCCTAACCAGCCATCGCCAGGCTGCGGTAAGGCTCGGGAAGCTCCCCCACCGTTAGCAGCGAGCCGGTCAGCACAACCGGCTGTTCTGGCTCAGCCTGGGCCAGGGCCCGGGCCAAGGCCTGAGGGATATCCGGCAGCGCCTCGACCTCGAGCCCCAGACCACGCGCTACTGCCAGCAGTTCCTCAACCGGACGGGGGCTGTGGCGCGGCTGACTTACCCATAGGCGGTCTATCCGGTCGCGCAAGGGCGGTAGGAACTCCACGGGGTCGTGGTTGGCTTTCATCCCCACCACAAAAAGACCCTTCCGCTCGGGAAAGGTGGCCTTTAGCGCCTCAGCCAGGGCCCGGGCTCCATCCTGGTTGTGGGCCACATCGAGCACCAGCACACGGGGGGGAGGCCCAAGGCGCAGCACCTGAAAACGGCCCGGCAGACGGGCCTGCTCCAGACCCCGGCGCAAGACCTCCTCAGGAATCGCCAACCCCTGCTCCGCCAGTATCCGCAGGGCTGTGGCGGCCACGGCCGCGTTGGCCTGCTGGAAAGGGCCCCGCAGGGCCAGGCGCAGCCCGCGTAGTGGCCGCCCCGGCCACCAGAGTGAAAGCCCGCTGGCATCGGTGGTGTATCGCGCATAGGCAGGGGCTGCCTTTGCGACGGTGTGCAGGGTACAGCCCAGGCCATGGGCGGTCTCCTCGATGGCCTGCAGGGCCTCCGGCTGGGTCACACCGGTCACCACCGGCACACCCGGCTTCAGGATGCCGGCTTTCTCCCGGGCAATCTGGCGCAGGCTGTGGCCCAGCACCTCCTGATGATCGAAGCCGATGCTGGTGATGACTGCGACCAAGGGCGGTGGAATGACGTTGGTCGCATCCAGCCGCCCCCCCAGACCCACCTCGAGCACCGCCACATCCACCTTTTGTTCGGCAAAGTAGCCAAAGGCGGCTGCGGTAATCAGCTCAAACTCGGTGGTCTGGCCATAGCGCGGGTCCTGGGCCAGCGCCTCTATCTCGGGCTTGAGCCTGGCAACCTGTCGGGCAAAAGCCTCAGGGGGAATGGGCACACCATCGATCTGGATGCGCTCACGAAAGTCGAAAAGGTGCGGAGAAAGGTAACAAGCGGTGCGGTAACCCGCCTCACGCAGCACCGCTGCGATAAGGGTGGTGGTAGAACCTTTGCCGTTGGTTCCCGCCACATGCACCGCACGGAAGGCAGTGTGGGGACTGCCCACCCGCCGCAAAAGCTCTTGGAAGCGCTCCAGACCAAGCTGGATGCCAAATTTGACCAGCGAGGTGGTATAGCCCAGCGCCTCGGTGTAGTTCATCGCTGCCTCGAGGTTTGCACAAACACATCCCGAACCACCCCCGGCAACGGTGCATGGGGCTTGTGTACCCGCAACAACAACTCACGCACCTCGGGGAAGTTTCTCATGATCTCCTCGGCCAGATGCTCGGCCAGGGCCTCTATCAAGTAAAAGCGTTGCTCGGTCGCCTCCTTATGGATGAGGCGAAAAACTGCGCTGTAGTCCACGGTAGAGCCAAGGGCATCGGGCTTTCCCTCGAAGGCCACCTCCATCTCCACATCTACCACAAACCGCGCACCCAGCTTTTCTTCTTCAGCATGTAGGCCGTGACGGGCGTACAGCTCGATACCAGCAAGCACAACCTTGCCCATTCTAAGCTTCTCCAGAAAGCCTGTTTTGGTGGGCCTCAATGGCGTTCCAGACCGCAAGCGCCTCCCGGTGGGCCCGCACATCGTGTACCCGCAGAATACAGGCCCCCTGGCTTACCCCAAAGAGGTGCGCCGCCAGCGTGCCCATGATTCGCCCTTCCGCCTGCTCCACCCCGCTTAGCATCCCGATAAAGCGCTTACGGCTAGCCCCCAGCAGCACCGGATGACCCAGGGCGACCAGCCTGTCCAGCCGGGCAATAAGCTGCAGGTTGTGCTCCAGGGTCTTACCAAAACCAATGCCGGGGTCGAGCACCACCTGAGGCACCCCGGCCATAAGGGCTTTGTGGGCTTGCGTCTGCAAAAAGGCCCGCACCTCCCCTACCACGTCCGCATAGCAGGCGTGTTGCTGCATGGTAGCGGGGTCGGGATGGGGCATGTGCATGATCACGGCAGGCACCCCGTAGCGGGCTGCCAGGGCTACCATTCGTTCATCGCGCAAACCGCTTACATCGTTCAGCAGGTGTACCCCCAAGGCCAGCGCCTCGGCAGCCACCTCCGGTTTACGGGTATCTATGCTGATGGGCACCTCGAGCGAGAGGAGCGCCTCCAGCACCGGCAGCACCCGGCGTTTTTCCTCCTCTACGCTTACGGGCGCTGCACCGGGACGGGTAGACTCACCCCCCACATCGATGAGGTCTGCCCCCTCAGCGACCATCTGGCGCGCACGCTTTAGGGCTGCTTCAGGTTGTTGATACCGCCCCCCATCGGAGAATGAGTCTGGGGTTAGGTTAAGCACCCCCATCAGGCGGGGGCGCGAGAGGTCTAAGGTGTACCCACGAAGCCACAACTTCACAGACCCCATGCTACCGCTTAGGAGCCCAAAGCCTCCAGCCAGGGTAGCATCTGCAAAAGGTTGGTGACCTCGAGGTCAGCGGGGTGTGCGGGGTTTTTGTCCTTGAAGCCCCGCGCCACCCAGACCGATTTCATACCTGCGTTTGCTGCACCCGCAATATCGCGCTCGGGGTTGTCCCCCACCATCACACAGACCTGGGGCTCTACGCCCAGCGTCTGGCAGATGTACTCGAAGATGCCACGCTCAGGCTTGCCCACGTCAAGTTCGCCCGACACCACCACAGCCTGAAAACGGTCTTGCAGTCCAAAGCCCTCGAGCTTCTCGCGCTGCAAATCGGGCACCCCGTTGGTCACGATGCCCAGCTTGTAGCCCGCAAGGGCCTGTAGCAGTGCGTCTATCTCGGGGTAGCGGGGGTATAGCCGCCGCTCAGCAAAGTAGCGGTGCGCCAGGGCCTCGCAGAGGGCGTCGTCGTGTATGCCCTGCTGGGCCAGGGCCTCGCCCCAGACGGCCACCCGAAAGGCAGGGGCCCAGTCGTAGAGCGTCTTCAGAGCAGGATGGGTCTGGGTTTCGTAGCGGGCCCACAGCCCCTCCCCTGCACTGTGGCCGATGCGCTGGGCATAGTCAAACACCGGCGAAGCCTTCCACAGCCGCACCGCGCTTTCCTCGGCATCCTGGATCAAACGGGGAATGTCCAGGCTGTACCAGGAAGCCGCATAAAACGCACAACTGCGCAGGGCGTGGAGCGATACTGGATGGTCTAGGATTAGGGTTTCGTCTAGGTCGAACAAAATCGCTTGAATCACCCCACAATCTTATTACCCCGTCAGCACATGAGGGGCACTGAAAACACCCCACGCTTGTTTGTTGTACAAGCGCTGCCCTTATTCATATGTTTAGCGGGCTTTTTCCAACAACACCCGCGCCCCCTCGACCAGGGCTTTTTGCTCGTCGCGGGTATATTTCAGCCCCTCCCACAGCGCGCTAAAGTAACTCTCTTGCATGAGGGCAATCTCGATGGCCATTATCTTTTCGAAAGCAGAAATGGCAGCCAGGATGTCGGGCCCGCGCAGGGCGTTGCGGAGGTGCTCGAGGGTCAACTCCTGCACAATCCCTGCCGCCGGAATGTAGTGAGCAGGACGCACCCCCACCCGGGCATGAACCAGCCCGATATACATCCGCCGCCTGGCGTATTGGGCATCGTACTGGCCGGAAAAAAGCTCACGGTACCAGGCCGCAAACGACTGGTACAGCCGCTCCACCCGGCCCGGCACGCTCCATAGAATTTCATGCATCTCGGGGTCGCGCCCCAGGTAGTCGTAAAAAGCCAGGGCCACCTCGGGTGCCAGCGGGCCTGCGATGGGCTCGAGGCTCCGCAAGGTGTGGGCATGCTGCTCGGTCAGGCCGGTGCGGTGCATAAGGGTTTGCAGCAGCTCTCCAGCCTTCATCCCTGCGATTGTACTGTACGCATCCGAGTGGCTCATACCAGGTTTGGGTGAGCAGTCTCCTACAGCGGTGGTTGTTCACCCTGACCAAGGGGACGATCCCCTTCGGTACGGAGTGTACTCCGCATACCAACGGGCGACGCGCTTTTCGCCGAACGGAGTGAGGGGTGCGTACTGAGCTTCACAAAGGCATGCCTCAGCGGTGAGTATCTCTGTAAAGCCGACATCATAACCAACCGCCCGTCACAAAGCCCCCTGCCAGGCTCAGTTAATTTTCCCCAGAATGGCCCTCGCCCCTGCTATCAGGGCTTTTTCCTGGTCGGCGGCCACGCCCAGGCGGTAGCCATACTCCATGGCCTGCATGTAGCTGTCCTGCATGAGAGCGGCCTCGATGGACATGATTTTTTCGAAGGCTTCCACCGCACTGAAAACTTCGGGCGAACGCAGGGTGTTACGCAGGTGCTCGAGCGACAGCTCTTGCACAATGCCAAAAGCGGGCATGATGAAGCTGGGCTTAACCCCTACCGCAGCGTGTACCAGCCCGATGCGGGCCCGCTTCTCCGCATATTCCGCGTTGTATTTTCCACAAAAAAGCTCCCGGTACCAGTCGGAAAAGCTTTGATACAGCCGCTCGACCCTCCCGGGAACCTCCCACAAAATGGCCCGCATCTCCTCGTCCCGTCCCAGGTAGTCGTAAAAGGCCAGGGCAATTTCCGAAGCCATGGGGGCCATCAGGGGCTCGAGCCTGCACAGTGTTTGGACGTGCTGCTCGAGCAGGCCCGTGCGGCTAATCAATTTATTCAACAACTGCCCTGCATCCATGCGGGACAATTGTACCTTGATACAAAAATCTTGAATAGGCACGAACCTCTCGCGCCAGAACAGATTGGCAAAACCATCAGAATGAGCCCGTACCTGACGCAATTCCCCAGCTATCTTTCCAAAAAGCATCGTGCATTTCAACTATGGAAACACTTATTGGGTAAGGGGCTCGGTGATTGTGCAGGGTGCTCTACTCGGTGCTGACTTCCTGCACCACCTGCTGGTTGATGGGCAGCACCATGCGGAAGTGGGACGCAGGGTCGGCCAGCAGCCGCAGGAGGCGCTCGGCCTTGTCTTCACGCTCGGCAGCCCGCAGGGCGTCAAGGTAGGCGCTCATCAGTTCGCGCACATCGGCAATGCCCCGCTCGTCCAGCTTTTGGATGGCCACTTTGGCCCCCTTGGCCAGCCGCCGGTGCATGGCTTCTTCGTTCAGGCCCATCTCGGGCCAGTAGCGCAGATAGACCCGCCCACCGGTCATGCCCGAGCAAATCCAGGGGCCGGGGTCGCCCAGTACCACCGCACGCCCACGGGTCATGTATTCGAAGGCAAAGCCCTTGGCCTGAGCGCGGGCCGCAATGTTGCCGAGTTCGTCTTGCACCGGGCGGTCAGGCTCACCGGCCAGCACCACATCGGCTCCCGAAAGACGGATGCAGAAACGGCTGTCGGCCTGCCCTTCCACAATCAACAAGCCCCCAATGGCCCCATAGGCGAACGACTTCCCCACCGAACCGTCCACATACTGGCCAAAGGGGTTGCGGCCTTTTAGAATGGCCACCTTGCCACCATAGGCGTTCTTGGCGATGCCATCCTGGGCGCCGCCCTCCACCACGATGTCCAGCCCCTCCACGTTGAAGGCAGCTACGCCGTTGCCAGCCACGCTCCCAGCATCGAAGCGGATTTCTACTTTGGCATCCCAGCCCTTGCCGTACAGGCGGCGGCGGGCAATTTCGCCGGCAAGGTGCGTTCCCAGGGCTCGGTCGGTGGAGCCCACCGGCCCATCCTGGAACAAGAGTTCACGTCCACCCTCAGCATAAGCCTGGGTCACCACCTCGGTGATTGAACGGGTAAGCTGGTTCAAGGGCTTGCGCAGCACATGCGCCGAGCGTTCACCCAGCCACTCCGGGGCCGAGACGGGTTCAAAGAAGTAGCCAAGATCGAGCTCATCGGTGTGGCCTTCTTGCACCAGCAGATCGCTGCGGCCCACCAGCTCGCGCAGGCTTCCAGCCCCCAAGGAGGCAACCAGGCGGCGCAACTCCTGGCCTTTGGCCCCAAAAAAGGTGGTCAGCTGCTCCACCGCCCGCTCGAGCTCTTGGGGTACAAAGCGCTTGAGTCCGTGGGCCTGGGCTTGCTCGGTGGTCTCGATCTGGGTAGCGATGCCCACATGACAGGTGTCCATCTGGCACTGGCGGCAGATGGTACAGCCGATCGCCACCATGGCCATGGTCGCCATGCCCACCCGGTCTGCGCCCAGGAGCACCATGCGCAGGGTATCGTAGGCGGTTTTGAGGCCCCCATCGGCCCATATTTCGACCTTGTCGCGCATGCCGGCCCGCACCAGGGCCCGGTGGGCCCGTCGCACGCCAATTTCCACCGGCAAACCGGCATATTTGAGGGCATGCCAGCGGGCCGCCCCCGTGCCCCCCTCAAAACCCGAGAGGGCAATCACGTCGGCACCGGCCTTGGCAATGCCCACCGCGATGGTGCCAATGCCGGGGATCACCGGCACCTTGACCGAGACCTTGGCCTTGGGGTTGACGGTTTTGAGTTCCTCGATGAGCTGGGCCAGGTCTTCGATGGAGTAGAGGTCGTGGTTGTTGGAGGGGCTGATCAGGTCTACCCCCGGAACGGCGTTGCGGGCCGCCGCCACTTTGGCGGTTACTTTTTTGCCCGGCAGGTGACCCCCTTCGCCCGGTTTAGCCCCCTGGCCGATTTTAATTTCGATGAAGCCCGCCGAGTTGAGCATATAGGCATGCGCCCCAAAGCGGCCCGAGGCCACCTGCTGGCCGCGCCAGTGGGTATATTTACCCAGCATATCGGGGATTTCGCCCCCCTCACCGTTAATGCAAACCATGTTGAGCTTCTTAGCCGCCTCGATGTAGGCCCGGAAGCTGGCCTCACCCTGGGAGCCAAAGCTCATGGCCGTAATCACAAAAGGCAGGGAGTGCCCCCCCACGCTCAGGTCCACTTCTTCGGGGTTGACCTCGGATTTCTCTGGGAACTTGACCCCCAGAAGCTGCCGGGCTGCCACGGGCGATTCGTGCTCGAGCCCCCTTACCTTCTCCTGGAAGTGTTCATAAGGGGACTGGCCCGAGGAAACATCCATGGCCGCCTTGAAAATACGGGAGTTAAAGCGGAAGTCCTTGGCTGGAGGAACTTTCTCGGCGTTGAGCAGGTTGAGCCGCTCCAGAAGGGTGCGCTCGAGCTCCAGCAAGCCGTAGCCTGCCTTTCCCGAGCCCAGGAAGTTGCGGATGCCAAAATGTTCAGCCAGCTCGGGTTTGAGGCCAATGGCACTGAAGATACGCCCGTAGCCGCGCAGCTCGTGGATGCCCATGGTAGATATAACCTTCTCCAGGCCCTTTTTGAGACCCTCGAGCAGGTTCTGCAGGCCCAGGGTACCCTTGCTGGCCTGGGCCTTGTGTTGCATCAGCCAGGGGGCTATTGCATCGGCTCCCAGCCCCAGGCAGACCGCCAGGTCGTGCAGGTTGCGCACCCCGCCGGAGTGCACCAGCATCGAGGTGCGGCGACGCAGGGAAATTCCTTCCTCGTCGCGGGCCTCTTCCAGGGCCTTGCCAATAGCTGCCAGGGCCAGGTAAACATCCAGCCAGACGCCCCCCTCGAATGCATGGCGATCCGAGAGCACCAGCAGTTCGGCGCCCCCCCGAGCCGCCGCTACAGCCGCCTCTTGCAGGCGCTGCAGCCCCGCAGCAATACCCTCCTCAACCGAAAACTGCAAGGGTAGCACCACATGTTTGAAGCGGCGCAGGGCCTCCTCATAGGTCAGGGTACCGTGCCCCTGGACAACAGCTAGGATAGCAGGCGAGGTTTCCTCGAGCAGAATCGGCACCACCAGCTCTTCCACGTGGCCTGCACCACGTCCGTCCGGCAGTGGCCGTCGGCCCAGGATGCTGCGGGTGGAGAAGTGTTCGATCTCGCGTTCGCGGTCGATGGCCGGGTTGGTTACCACCGCCACGGTTTCTTTGAAAAACTCCGAGAGGTTGGGTTTTTCTGGGTTCAGGGCCGCAATGGGGCCATCGTAGCCCAGCGAACCGATGGGCTCGTTACCGCTTTCTGCAAGGGCCTCGAGGTAGCCCGCATCCCAGCGATCCCAGCCATAGGCCCGCTCGAGGTTCAAGGAAGGCGGCGCAGGCTTGTCTTCCACCTGGGCCTCGCTGCCTCCAGCCACCGGGGGAAGCCCTTGGTAGCGGGGCCCGGCCAGGTAAGCCGCATAGCCCTCGAGGTTGTGGGTCTTGGTCAGGATGCGCTCGAGCACCTGTCGTTGGTGGCGGTCGAAGGGGAAAAGGCGTGTCCCTTCGGGGGTCAGGCGAAGATACATCTTTTCGCCGGGCGCAAAGGGGCGCGGTTCAGAAACGAACTCCTCCACCGTAAAGACCCCTCGCTCCGAGCTAAAAACGTATTCCGAGTCGGTCTCGACAAACCACAACGGGCGCAATCCCATCGCGTCGGTGGCAAAAACCGCCTCCTCACGGTGGCGCGTCACCAGGGCCGCCGGCCCCTGGGCCAGTGGGCCAAAGCGCTGGCGCAGGTTCATGTAGAGGTCTTGCAGGGCCGGGGAATAATTTTTAATCTCGCCCAGAATAGGCGGAAAAGCCAGGTCCATGGCCTCGGAGAGGGAAAGACCAAATCGGTACAGCAGTCCTTCCAAAATCCGGTTCAGGTCTTGCGAATCAGAGCCGCCCGTGAGCGGTATGCCCAAAAAGCGGCCCTCCCGCCGCAGGCGCTCGATGGTGTTGATTTCGCCGTTATGTCCCAGCAAGCCAAAGGGCTGCACCGCCTCGAAGGTGGACATGGTGTTGGTGGAGTAGCGGTTGTGGCCCAGGGTAAGGGTGGATTTGTACTCCGCCCGCGACAGCTCGGGAAAGTAGCGCTTGAGAATTTCGGCAGAACCCCGCACCTTATAGACCACAGTGGCGGTTGAAAGCGAAACCACGTGTACCGGGAAGCGTTGCTCGAGTAGCAAGCCCAGCTCCCACAGGGGCCCATCGCCATCGGTGGATAGACCGGCCACCTGGTAGAACAGCGGCTCGGTGCGCTTTCCCACCGGCCCCAGCACGCGGCTGTTGGTCTCTCCTTTTCGCTCCAACAGCAGCTTAATGCCCCGCCGGGAACCCTCTACCCTGAACAGGTCAAATAGCTCCTGGATGCGAGCACCTGCGCTTTTGGGTATAAATAGGTGCCCCACAAAGAAACGGGGGTTTTGTGCCAGGTTGCTGTCGAGGCCAGCTTCGTACAGGTAGCCCGCCCAAAGCTCGCGCGGGAGGTCGGTCTGAATGCCTGTGCCATCGCCTTCCCCCCGAATCAAACCCGCCCGGTGCGCCATTTTGTAGAGGCTTTCGATGGTACGCTGCACATTGGCATGACTTGGGCGCGCACTCTTTTCGGCAATGGCGATAATTCCGCAAGCGTCGCGTCCATTTGGTATACCAGGGTATGCCTCACTAAATCTCATTTGCTAGACCTCCGGGGTTGAACATGATGTAGGGGGGAACCTTCGCATAAGTTTGCGAAGATTTGAAGCAGTATACGAACCACCCTAGCCCCAGTCAATACGACCTGCCGGTGCAAAACTTGTGCAATTCGCAGTACAGGACAAAAATACCCACGAACTATCCTGTGGGCATTTAGCGGGTTGTAGCTGGTCTAGAATAATGCTTTAACAACGCATTTTATTGACATTACTTTACCTTTACTCCTACAATGCAGAAAGGAGCGTTGCACCTGGCGGTACGCCCAAACCCCATGAGGGCAATCGTGGGACTGAGCATGGAGCACATCAAGCAGCTTTCGTATATTTAAGTGTCCTTTTCGCTAACCCTGTGGACGGTGTACTAGGAGGTTTTGTGGAAACGCTGCGTGTATCCAGCAAGTCACGTCCCAACTCAGTAGCGGGCGCTATCGCTGCGCTGCTGCGCTCCCAGAGCGAGGTCGAGGTACAGGCCATTGGCCCCGAAGCAGTCAACCAGGCCGTGAAGGCTATTGCGATTGCCAGGGGTTACATCGCCCCAGATAACCTGGACTTGGTGGTAAAACCTGCCTTTGTGAAGCTCGAGCTCGAGAGCGAAGAGCGCACCGCGCTTCGCTTCACCGTGCGCAGCCAACCCCTGCAACCATAGCCCTAAGCGGTTTACCCTGGCCTTCAAGCCAAAGATTGGGCAGCGGGGGAGCTGTTGATGCTTCGCAGGCCCTGGTGACCCAAGACTCAGAGCGCTCATATACAGTTTGCTACCTTATACGTGTAGGAGGAGATGATGACCATAACGTTCATTCTGATGATTGCAGTTTTTGTGGCCACGCTGTTTATACAGTTCTGGCTGCAGCAGACCTATGCCCGCTACAGCCGGGTAGCCAACAGCCGGGGTGTCACGGGTGAGCAGGTGGCCCGGGCGATTCTGGATGCCTACGGCTTGCACAACGTGCGGGTAGAGATGACACCGGGCGCCCTGACCGACCACTACGACCCCATTGCCAAGGCTGTGCGCCTATCCGAGCCCAACTTCCACTCTCCCTCGGCAGCCGCCCTGGCGGTAGCGGCCCACGAGGTGGGTCATGCCCTTCAGGACGCCAAAGGCTATGCCTGGCTGCGGGTGCGGCACAGCATCCTGCCGGTAGCCAACCTCGGCAGCATGTGGGGACCCTGGATTTTCCTTATCGGGATGTTCATGGGCGCCGCTGGCCTGATGAACATCGGCATCTGGCTCTTCGCCGCCGCCGCACTGTTCCAGCTGGTAACCTTGCCGGTGGAGTTCGACGCTTCGAACCGTGCGCTGAGCATCCTACGGAAGATGAACTTTCTGGATGACCGTGAAATTGGCGGGGCTCGAGCGGTTCTGACTGCCGCCGCCATGACCTACGTGGCCGCACTGGCCAACTCCCTGGCTACCATCCTGCACTACGTAGCCATCATGAACTCGCAGCGCGAGTAAGCGCAGCGAAACCAGCCAAAGGCCCCGCTAAGCGGGGCCTTGTGTTTGGCCCTATACGCTCACCTTCCACTTGGGGCCTTCACGGGTGTCCTCGACCACCACCCCCAGCTCGGTCAGGCGGTCGCGAATCCGATCCGACAGGGCAAAATTGCGGTTTTTGCGCGCCTCCTCACGAATCTCCAGCAGCAGCGAGACCAGGCCCTCGAGCAAGGCCCCACCAAGCTGGTTTTCCAGCACCCGCGTCGGGAAAAGCCCCAGCACACCTTCTCCCAGCTCAGCAAAAACCCGTTCGGCCTCGAGCAAGCTCTCCCGACCAGGCCGCTCAGTCAGGGCTTTGTTGAGGTCGGTGACAAAGTTGAAGAAGGCAGCAATGGCCTGGGCCGTGTTCAAGTCGTCGTCCAGGGCTTCGGCAAAAGTCTGCCGCAGCGTTGTGACAGCCCGGTCTAGCCCAGTGTGCCGACCAGGGGGCGCATGGTGAAGCATGCGACGTATTTCACGGTAGGCGTTTAGCAGGCGAAGGTAGCCGTTTTTAGCCGCCTCGAGGCCCTCGTCGGTAAAGTCCAGCACGCTACGGTAGTGGCTACCAAGCAAGTAAAAGCGGATGTACAGGGGCTCATATCGGGCCCGTAGCTCGGCCAGGGTAATGAGGTTGCCGGTGCTTTTGGCCATCTTCTGACCATTGAGCAGCACATGGTAGTGGTGCATCCAGTAGCGGGCAAAGGTGTGTCCGGCGGCCTCGGCCTGGGCAATTTCGGCCTCGTGGTGGGGAAACTGCAGATCCACGCCGCCCGCATGGATGTCGAAGCCATCGCCCAGGTATTTGAGGCTCATGGCCGAGCACTCAATGTGCCAGCCGGGGAATCCCACCCCCCAGGGCGAGTTCCAGCGCATGATGTGTTCTGGCTCGGCCCGCTTCCACAGGGCAAAGTCGCGGGGGTCTTCTTTCTCTTCGCGCACCTCGACCCTTGCCCCCGCTTCCTGGTCTTCAATATCGCGGTTGGAGAGCTTGCCGAACTCGGGCCAGCTTCTGACCCGAAAGTAAACCGAGCCATTCGCCACATAGGCGTGCCCCCGCTTTAGCAATGCTTCTGTCAGCTCGATTTGCTCGGGTATGTGCCCGGCAGCCCGGGGGGTAATGTCGGGGCGCAGAACGTTCAGGGCCTGCAGCTCGTCGAAGTAGCTCCACATGTATTTTTCAGCTATTTCCATGGGCTCTAAGCGCTCGAGCCTGGCCCGCCGCAGTATCTTGTCTTCGCCCGCGTCGGCATCGTCGGTAAGGTGGCCCACATCGGTAATGTTGGACACAAAACGCACCCGGTAACCCTGGTGCCGCAACCAGCGCCGCAGTACGTCGTAGACAATGGGGCCGCGGGCATGCCCCAGGTGGGGGTCGGAGTAAACCGTAGGGCCGCAGACGTAGATTCCAACGTATCCGGGTGTGGCCGGAACAAAAGGCTGTTTGGCCCTGGCCATGGTGTTATAGATGTGCAGTGGCATACAAAGGCTCCGCTAAAGATGGGTCGGTAGGCTGGCGCGCTGTCGGCGTGGGGGAAATCAACAGACCGGCTGGGTACTTTTTTCTGGAGCCGCGTTTGGCTTTGGCACGGCGCCACAGTCTAGGCATCCGGTCTTTTGTCCAATCCGTGCTATGAAAAAAGCCGGGATGGAGGCTCGAAGCACACCATAACCCCGGCGACAAGACACCCTTAACATCGTGGGGCCAGCATCATAGTCCGAAGTATAGCACCTCAAGCCGCAGCGCAGCGTTCCTTTAGGCCGCGCAACAGGTCGTCGATGTTTTCTTGCATGAGCTTCTTGACCAGTTTTTGCAGCAAGCCGCCAAAGATGGGGATGTTGAGCTCGTACTCGAGCTTCAGCACGGCCCGGGTGCCTTCACCCTCGGGCAGGAAGATCCAGGAACCCCGGTAGACATCGAAATCGCCCTCTTTGCTGTCGAACTCGTTGCGCAGCTCGTCATCGAACCAGCGCTCGTCCTCGATCCAGTGCACTTTTTTTCCCATCGCAACCGCCACAAAGCGGGTACGCGAGGTGGTTCCGTGGTCTTCCAGAACCTCGAGGGTTTCCACATCCTTGAGGTAGGGTTTGAGGCCGGCCAGGTCTCGCGCAGCGGCATAGACCTCTTTGGGGGGCTTGGGAATGTACAGTTCGGAGATCACTTCTGGCATAGCGCTAGTTTACAGCCTCAATAGGCCAGATCACCCTGCTGCAATACCGCCCTGGTAGGGTAGGCTTTGGGCATGTCGACTTTTGAAGAAAAGCTCCGGCGTTTCGCCGAGGTAGCCATCAAGGTGGGGGTGGGTTTACAACCAGGCCAGAAGCTTTTTGTGAGCGCCAGCGTGGAGGCCCTGCCGCTCACCCGTCTGGTGGTGGAGGAAGCCTATAAGGCGGGCTCGAGGCTGGTGGTCACCCAGTTGTATGACGAACAGCTCAACCTGGCCCGCTACCGCCATGCCCCACGGGATTCCTTTGAGGAGTACGCCGCCTTTATGGTGGAGGCCCGGCTCAAGGCCCTGGACGAAGGCTACGCCTGGCTCAGCATTCTGGCCGACGATCCAGAGCTTTTACAGGGGCAAGACCCCGAACTAATCCGTCAAGCCAGCCAAACAGCCGCGCGCCACAGCAAGCCGTTCTCACAGCGCATTAGCGCGTTTGCTACCAACTGGTGCATCATCGGAGCGGCCTCACCGCGCTGGGCCCAGATGGTCTTTCCCCATCTTCCCCCGGAGCAGCAGATGGCGCATTTGTGGGAGGCCATTTTCCGGGTCAGCCGGGTAGACCAAAAGGACCCTGTGGCAGCCTGGACAAACCATATCGAAAACCTCGAGCGTCGGGTACAGCACCTCAACGCCAGGCGCTACGCCGCCCTGCACTTCCGGGGTCCCGGTACAGACCTTCGGGTGGGGCTGGCCGACGGGCACCTCTGGGCAGGTGGAGCGGGCCGGGCACAAAACGGGGCCCGCTGTGTGCCCAACCTACCCACCGAAGAGGTGTTTACCACCCCTCACCGTGAACGGGTAGAAGGCTGGGTGCAAAGCAGCAAACCCCTGAGCCTGCATGGCAACCTGCTCGAGGGCATCCGGGTTCGCTTCGAGCAGGGCCAGGTAGTGGAGGTCTACGCCCGCAAAGGCCAGGAGATACTGGAGCACCTTCTCCAGACCGACGAAGGGGCAAGGCGTTTGGGGGAGGTGGCCCTGGTGCCCCATAGCTCGCCTATCGCGCAGTCGGGGCTGCTCTTTTACGAAACCCTCTACGACGAAAACGCCGCCAGCCACATCGCTTTTGGCGCCAGTTACGATGAGTGCCTGGAAGGAGGCCATACCCTCTCGCAGGAGCAAAAGCAGGCCGCTGGCGCCAACAATAGCCTGATCCACATCGACTGGATGATTGGCTCGGGTCAGATCGAGGTAGATGGAATCACCCAAAACGGCCAGGTTGAAGCATTGATGCGAGGTGGAGAGTGGGTGGATTGAGCTCTGCTTTATTGATTAGTCCATGGTCAGCCAAAGGCGTAGCACTCCATCCCCCTAAGCGAACGGTTGATAAACTTGGGGCAGAGCGGAGGGATTTTGTGAGCTGCCATCAGACCAGCCCGGGTACGTTTGAGTTTCACGTATCTAAAAGCGCGCGTGATTTCTACCAGTTCGACCTCTCGCTGTTCTCGCTCAGTGGGAATGTGATCTTTGCCGACTTTGAAGCAGCCCGGCGCTTTGCTGAGGCCATAAACGCCAGGCGCGACCTGCTTAGCCACCCCGAGCAGGCCGTAAGTCCCAGCCAAATTAACGCCCTGGGTCTGATCGACGAGATGCTTCACCTGATCGTGCGGCAGTATGTTGAGCAGCATCCGGCTGTTATGCAGCAAGCGCTGGCCACGCTGGAGGAACGCCTGGGTTCGGTGGAACTCGAGAAAACCCTGCACACCTTTGCCGAGGAGTTTCCGCCCATACGGGTTTACCGGGGCGAGATTGCGCTCGAGGCCTACCTGGCCGAGACCACCGAAGGCCGCTCCAACCGCGAAATTATGCTGGAAGAAATGCTCATGCTCTGGATGGCCAATGCCAACCCAGCCTTCGGCCCCTTTGCCGAGCTGTTCGATGACGGCCGCCTCGAGCGCTCCACCGCCTACCTATCCATCATCCAGAACCTCGAGGCCTTCTTTGAGGGCCAACCGGCCTTTACCGAAACGGGCCTATCCCTGTTTAAAACCCTGCGGCTGCCCGCATTGCAGCACCCCGACTCACTCGAGGCCCAGCTCGAGTTCTTGCTCAGGCGCTTTGGCGGCAGCCTGGGGCGCTTTTACTTCAAATTGCTGGTGGCGCTGGACGTAATTCGCGAATCGGCCCGCTCTTTTGCGACCCCCGTCCAGTTTGACCAACCGGGCGGCGGGGGCGGCGAAAGCGAGATGCTCAACCTCAAGCGGCTGTCCCAGGAGCCCGAACCCGAGGCCTTCAGCCCCGACCTGGACTGGATGCCCCGCCTGGTGCTTATCGCCAAAAACACCTACGTATGGCTCGATCAGCTCTCCAAAAAATATCGCCGCGAGATCAAAACCCTCGACCAGATTCCTGAGGAAGAGCTTGAAATCCTGCAAAGCTGGGGCGTAACCGGCCTGTGGCTGATTGGTCTGTGGGAACGTAGCAAGGCCTCCCGGCGCATCAAGCAAATGATGGGCAACCCCGACGCCATCGCCTCAGCCTACTCGCTTTACGACTACGTAATTGCTCAGGATCTGGGCGGCCAGGCCGCCGTAGAGGTGCTGCGGCAAAAGGCTGCCCAACACGGTATCCGCCTGGCCTCAGACATGGTTCCCAACCACGTCGGGATTGATGGGCGCTGGGTGATGGAGCACCCCGACTGGTTTATCAGCCTGCCCTATCCGCCCTACCCCAACTACACCTTCAATGGGCCCGACCTATCGGAGGACGAGCGGGTGGGCATCTTTCTGGAAGACCACTACTACGACAAGTCCGATGCGGCTGTGGTGTTCAAGCGGGTGGATCGCTGGACAGGCGATACCCGTTATATCTACCACGGCAACGACGGCACCGCCATGCCCTGGAACGACACCGCCCAGCTCAACTACCTCAACCCCGAGGTGCGTGAGGCGGTCATCCAGACCATCCTGCACGTGGCCCGACAGTTTCCCATCATCCGCTTTGACGCCGCCATGACCCTGGCCAAACGGCACATCCAGCGGCTGTGGTGGCCCGAGCCAGGGGGCTCGCCCTGGGGGGCCTCGGTTCCCAGCCGGGCCGCCTTCGGCATGAGCAAAGAGGAGTTCGACCGGGCCATGCCCAAGGAGTTCTGGCGCGAGGTGGTGGATCGGGTAGCAGTAGAGGCCCCGGATACGCTGCTGCTGGCCGAGGCCTTCTGGATGATGGAGGGCTACTTTGTGCGTACCCTGGGCATGCACCGGGTCTACAACTCAGCCTTTATGAACATGCTGCGCGACGAGAAAAACGCCGAGTACCGGCAGATCATGAAGAACACCCTCGAGTTCGAGCCGGAGATTCTCAAGCGCTTCGTCAACTTCCTCAACAACCCCGATGAAAAAACCGCTGTGGAGCAGTTTGGCAAGAGCGACAAATACTTCGGGGTGATGACCTTATGTGCGACCCTGCCGGGCCTGCCCATGCTGGGCCACGGGCAGGTGGAGGGCTTTGCCGAACGCTACGGCATGGAATACCGCCGGGCTTACTACGACGAAACCCCGGACGAGGGTCTGGTGGAGTACCACCGCCAGCAAATCTTCCCCCTGCTCAAGATGCGCCATCTGTTCGCCGAGGTTGAGAACTTCGTGCTGTATGACGCCCATGTTGGCGACCCCCAAAACAGCCCCGGTATCGCCAGTGCTACAGAGGAAACCGCACATTCGGTCAACGAAGATGTTTTTGCCTTTTCCAACCGCTTCGGGAACGAACGGGCTTTGGTGGTCTACCATAACAAAAGCGCCGTGGCTCGGGTCTGGGTGAGGCAGTCGGTTCCACAGCCTTTCAAAGCCGCTCAGGGGCGCGAAACCCAGCAACTGGGGCTGGGCCAAGGTTTGCAACTTGCCCACGACCCCCGCACCTTTAGCATTTTCCGCGACCTGGTAACGGGCCTCGAGTACCTGCACAACAATCAGGCCCTGCACGAGCACGGGCTCTACCTCGAGCTCGGCCCCTACCAGCGCAAGGTGCTCCTGGACTGGCGCGAGGTCTACGACCACGACGGCACCTATGCCCGCCTGGCCCAGGTGCTGGGCGGGCGCGGGGTACCCAGTATGGACGAAGCCCTGCAGGAGCTCTGGCTGGAACCCATCCTACAACCCTTCCGCACGCTCTGTAGCCCCGGCCTGTTCCAGCAGCTCTTAGCCAGCCAGGGCAAACTGGATACAGCCCTGCGTGAAGAGGTACAGGAGAAGCTACTGGCCCTCTACCAGGGAATAGATGCCCATGCCACCCGCAGGCTGGCCCTGTTGCCGGTGCAGCAGGTGCTGAAGCGTCTGGAGGGCGCACTCAGGGTGGCCGCACAGGACGAACTGGTAACCAGCGGCGCGCTTCTGGGCTGGGTGTTCACCCACGGCCTGGGCATGCCCGATAGCAACCGCGCCCACCTGGAGGAGTGGCGTTTGGGGCGGGTACTCGAGCAGACCCTGACCGAGCTAGGGCTGGATGGTAAAGCAGCCCGGCGCGCAGTGGACCTGACCCGGCTGCTCATCCGCCAGAGCGAGCTGGCCCAGAAGCCCACCCGCCTGGCCCAGCAACTGCCCAAGCTACTGCAAGACCCCGATCTGCAAGGTTTTTTGCAGGTCAACCGCTTCGAGGGCCAGGTCTACTTCAACAAAGAAGCCCACCAGGCCTGGCTCGAGGGCCTGCGCCTGCTGGCCCAGGCTCTGGCCTTTGCCCAGCAGCAGACCCCCACCCAGGTCGAGAAGGTACGCAAGGCCTGGTCGGCCCTGAGCGAAAAGCTCAACCAGGCTGCCGAGGAATCGGGCTTTACAGTAGAACAATACCTGCAAAGCCTCGCCCAAAAACCCACCCGTGCCAAGTCCCAAGCAGCAAAAGGCAAGACCTCGAGGGCCAAAGCAAAGCCCCAAAAGCACAAAACAACAGCCGCAAAGAAGCCCAAAAGCAGGGCAAAGACCCAAAGCCCTGGCCCCGACGACCTAAAGCGCATCTGGGGCATTGGCCCCAAGGTATCGGCGGCCCTGCAAGCGGCTGGCCTCACCACCTTCGCCCAGCTCGCCGAGGCCCGAGAAGAAACCCTGCGGGCAGCCTTGAGCGCCGCCGGGCTGCGCCTGGCCCCCAGCCTTGGCAGCTGGGCCAGACAGGCCGCCTACCTGGCCAGAGGCGATGAGCGGGGCTTTGTGGCCTACAAGAAAAGACTCACCACCAGGCGCAGGCTGTCCTGAGCGTTTTTTTATCCTGCGGCGGGCTGTAGTTCGGTTACCTCAGGCTGCAGCTTGAGCCGGGCGATGTACTCGAGGTAATCCGCCTCGCTCAGGGGGTATTTTCCTGCCGCAGCCACAATAAAAGCCTCCATCACGTTGGTGCCAAAGCTGCGGCCCTCCAGGCGGGGGGTGGTGGTAATCAGTCTGGCAACCCCCCGCGCCCGCATAAACTCGAGGTCCTCCGGGGTGGTGGTGTTGGTCAGAATAACTTTGTCCCGCATATCCTGCGGCATAAACCGGCGTATAAAGTGCCAGTCCCCTGCCACTACATCGGCCCACTCAAAATAGCGCTGTCGCCAGTCCTGCACCTGCTTTTCCTGTTTTTCACCGGTGGGGTAGAGCCACTGGAAGGGCAGCTGGGTAATGATGGGCAGCAGGATATAGGCAATTTTTTGCAGCAGCGACAGGCGGTAAAGCGGAATTGGGAGCCCAAGCCCGAAAATTAGGTCACCATACAGCACCTGGGCCCCCGCCTCATCAAGCGCCTCGGCCAGCCCGAAGCGGTCCACCGCGCTGGGAATGAGCACCTTTTTGTCTTTCCAGCCGATGTGGGCCTCGAGCAGCCGGATAGCGTTGCGCTCGAGGGTGTGCTTCAGCCCCGAGCCGTCCAACATGGGGGTTTTTTGGGCAGCCCTGGCCATCCGTTCCGCATCACGAAAGGTGTAGCGGCGGTTGCCCGCATACACATACAGGTCGGCGCCCCCCAGCCCAAAAGCGTCCACTTTGCCATCCAGTTCCTTGACCAGCTCAATGGCCTTCTCCCAGCTCCCATCGGTGCCGATGCGCTCGAGCACAAAGGTCTCCCCAAGACTTTCCACGTAAACTTCGGCCTTGGAGTTGCGCTTAGATGAACCTATCGAAACACTCACCACGTGTTTGGGCATGGTTCACACTCTACTTTCGCAGCTCAAAACGCATCCACTGTTCACGGTGCAGCCATTAGCCGAAACAGGCCTACCAACCCCAAGCCCACCGCCAGAGCCCACAAAAACTGCGCCGTTCGCTTACTTGCAGCACCCTGGGCGGCCAAGACCCAGACCAGCAAGCCCAGCAGCGCAGCCCCCAGGGCCAGTGTAAAAAGCAACGCAGACAAATTTGAAAGGACCGTCTGAACCATTCAAACCCCCAACAGTAACTTTACTTCGGCGGCCACCCGCTCCTTGGTGAAGCCCAGCTTGCTGTACACATCGGCATAGGGGGCGCTGGCACCAAAGCGCTCGAGGCCCACCGTGCGGTGGGCGTAGCGCTCCCAGCCCAGGGGCGTACCGGCCTCGAGGGCCAGGGTAGGCAGGCTTTTGGGCAGAATCCCCTGCCGATAGTCCTCGGGCTGGGCCTCAAAGGCTTCCCAACACGGCAGCGAGACCACCCGCACCGGTATCCCTTCTTCCGCCAGCAGCTTCTGGGCCTCTAAAGCCAGCGAAACCTCCGAGCCAGTGGCTACAATAGCGGCCCTGGCCTGCGGCACGTTGGAGAGAATATAGCCCCCACGTTCTACCCCTTTTGGCCGCACATCCGCCAGTACGGGCAGGGCCTGGCGGGTCAGGATCAGGGCAGTGGGGCCGTTGGTACGCTCCAGGGCCATCTTCCAGGCCACCGCGGTCTCGTTGGCGTCGGCAGGCCGTATCACCCATAGGTTGGGGATGGCCCGCAGGCTCATCACGTGCTCGATGGGCTGGTGGGTGGGGCCGTCCTCCCCTACTGCAATGGAGTCGTGGGTAAAGACAAAGATGGTGGGGGTTCCCATCAAGGCCGCCATCCGAATCGCCGGGCGCATGTAGTCCGAAAAGACCAGGAAGGTGCCCCCATAAGGGCGCAAAGCTCTGCTCAGGGCGATGCCGTTCATGGCGGCCCCCATGGCGTGCTCACGCACCCCATAGCGGATGTAGCGTCCGCCAGGGTTACTGGCGCTGAAATCGGTCATATCGGGGGTGCGGGTGTTGTTGGAGGGGGTCAGGTCGGCAGAACCGCCCATCAACTCGGGCAGCACGGGAACCAGCTTCTCCAGCACCTTGCCGGAGGCCGCCCGTGTAGCCAGTTTCTCGCCAGCGGCAAAGCTGGGCAGGTGGGTTTCCCAACCCTGGGGCAGCCGACGCTCCAGCCGACGCCGAAACTCGGCGGCTTTTTCCGGGTGGGTCTGGGCGTAGGCCTCGAGCTTGGCCTGCCATTCGGCCTGGGCCTTTTCGCCCCGCTCAATCGCCCGCCGGTAGTGGGCGTACACCTCGTCGGGAATTACAAAGGGCTCGTAGGGCCAGCCCAAAGCTTGCCGGGTGGCTGCCACTTTTTCAGGCCCCATGGCATCGGAGTGAGCTTTGTGATGCCCGGCCAGGGGCGAGCCAAACCCAATGATCGAACGCACCGAGATCAGGCTGGGCCGGGGGTCGGCTTGGGCTTCGCGTAAGGCAGCCCGGATGCCCTCGAGGTCTTCCCCATGCACACCAGGCACCACATGCCAGCCATAGGCCTCGTAGCGCTTCAGGCGGTCTTCGGTAAAAGCCAGCTCGGTGCTGCCGTCAATGGAAATTTCATTGTCGTCGTAAAGCACAATCAGCTTGCCCAGCCGCAAATGCCCGGCCAGCGAGGAGGCCTCCCCACTCACCCCCTCCATCAAGTCGCCATCGGAAGCAATCACATAGGTGTAATGCTCGGCAATTTCGCCAAACTCGGCCACCAGCTTGCGCTCGGCAATGGCTATACCCACCGCGGTCGCAATGCCCTGCCCCAAGGGGCCGGTGGTCACCTCCACCCCAGGGGTGTGGCCGTACTCGGGATGACCGGGGGTCTTGGAATCCCACTGGCGGAAGCGCTTGAGTTCTTCCAGGGGCAGGTCGTAGCCGCTCAGGTGCAGCAGCGCATACAGCAACATCGAGCCATGGCCCGCCGAAAGCACGAAGCGGTCACGCGCGGGCCAGCCAGGGTCTTTGGGGTTGTGCTTTAGAAACTCCGTCCAGAGCACATAAGCCGCTGGGGCCATGCCCATCGGCATCCCCGGGTGGCCCGATTTGGCCTGCTCGACGGCATCCAGGGCCAGCATTCGAATGGCATCAATCGAGAGTTTTGCAATGGGGGGTATCTGGGTCATACCCCGCAATCATACCGCCTCGTTATGTGCTGGCCACCTAGCCAAAAATTGGCTTGATGATGCTCCAAATGCTTGCAGACACCGTCGCACGCCTAGTGGTTCGAGAAAGCCTACCGGGGCTGCTATCTATCACTGAAAAACGATGTGGATGTATTCGCGTGTTCAACCCCGAACCGGGACATTCCTCCCTAGGACACATGTCCTCTAACCGGATTCTTAGACTTCCTCAAAGGGGGAAGCAACCTATGGAAGAAAAAGAACAAAAACCCATTGGCGCCTTGTTTGTAGTTGGTGTGGTCACGGTTTTTATCCTGGCCTTTTGGTTTTTCCACTTCTACATGTACCTTGCGAGGGGATAGCACATGGAACACCAGGAACACATCATCGAGCGCTACGAGCGGGCCTGGATCTTCTTCGGCCTGGCCATGATTACGGTTTTCATCATTCTGGTGGGCTATTTGATGCTCACCATGGGCAACACCAACCCGGTGCGGGCCGACCGAATCGATGCCACCAAGGTACGCACCGAGGGCAACTTTGCCAACCCCCGCGTCGAACAGGTCGGCAACGAGTACGTTGCGTATGTACAGGCCTTTGCCTTTGGCTACCTGCCGGCTGAAATGCGCTTTAAAGTGGGTAAGAAAGTTACCTTCTACGTCACTTCGCCCGACGTGCAGCACAGCTTCCACGTACACAACACCAACATCAACGTACAGGTGATCCCTGGGGAAGTCGCTAAGGTGAGCTATACCTTCACCAAGCCCGGTGAGTACCCCATCATCTGCAACGAATACTGCGGCATCGGCCACGCCAACATGATCAGCAAACTCATTGTGGAACCGTAAAAAGGAGTGCTCAATGGCGGTCAAAACCCTGTCCAACTACGATGCCTACGCATCTGCACCCGAAAAGAAGTATGCCCTTTACATGATGATGCTGGGCTTTGCAGCCCTAGCCCTGGGCACGTTTTTTGGTCCCCTCCAGGCCTTCAACTACGGCGGTCTGGATCTGTACCCCCTGCTTAAACCTGTCTTCCAAAGCTACTATCAAGGCCTCACTCTGCATGGGGTGTTGAACGCGATCATCTTTACCCAGCTTTTCGCTCAGACCATCATGGTCTACTTGCCTGCACGCGAGTTAGGCTTGCAGCCAAATATGAAGCTGGCCTGGGTCTCCTTCTGGATGGCCTTGGGTGGGCTGCTCATCGCTGCTATACCCCTTTTGCTCAACGAGGCCTCGGTGCTTTACACCTTCTACGCGCCACTCAAGGCTAACTGGGCCTTCTATGTCGGCGCTGCCATTTTTGTGCTCTCGAGCTACGTCAGCATCTACCTAGTCATTGATATGTGGATGCGCTGGCGCAGGGCCAATCCAGGAAAAATCACGCCTCTTGCCACCTTCATGGCCGTAACCTTTTGGCTCATGTGGTTCTTGGCCAGCTTAGGTCTGGTGGTGGAGGCTTTGTTCCTAATCGCCTGGTCTTTGGGGCTGGTAGCTGGTGTAGACCCGCTTCTGATGCGCACTTTGTTCTGGTATACAGGCCACCCCATCGTGTACTTCTGGTTGTTGCCGGCCTATACCCTGGCCTACGTGACCCTGCCCAAACTGGCCGGCGGCAAGCTGGTCTCCGACCCCTTGTCCAGGCTGGTTTTTATCCTGTTCTTGCTGTTCTCGGTACCGGTGGGCTTCCACCACCAGTTCGCCGACCCCGGCATCGCCCCCTACTGGAAAATGATCCACACCGTCCTGACCATGTTCGTAGCGGTTCCCAGCCTCATCACCGCTTTTACCATTGCAGCTTCACTAGAGGTCGCGGGTCGGGCCAACGGTGGCAAGGGTCTGTTGGGTTGGATTCGCGCACTGCCATGGAACAACCCCACAGTTCTGGCCTTCCTGCTCGGCTTTCTGGCCTTCATTCCCGGCGGGGCCGGCGGTATGGTCAACGCCAGCTTTAACCTGAACCAAAATGTGCACAACACCGTCTGGATTCCTGGCCACTTCCACCTGCAAGTGGGCACCCTGGTCACCATGGCGGCCATGGGCACGGCCTTCTGGTTGATTCCCCACCTGACCGGCAAACCTTTGGTAGCCAGAGGAATGGCCCTGGCCTCACAGTGGCTGTGGTTCCTGGGCATGTTCATCATGACCTTTGCTCTGCACTGGATGGGCTTCCTCTATGCCATCCCCCGCCGTGCCCACATCTCCGGCAGCCCCATCGCCATGGAGGCCTACAAAGAAAGCTCGGCCTGGATGGTGCTCAACATCGTATCGGGGGTCATTTTGCTTGTGGCGGCCATCCTGTTCTTCTACGTGATTTTTGCCACGGCCCTGCAAAACCGCCGCGAGCCCGGCCAGGTTCTCGCCGAGGTACCCTTCACCGCGGTGATGTCTAAACCTGAGGGCAGCGGGCTCGCGCAGCTCACCGAGCGGGTCTGGTTCTGGTTTGGCATTGCGGTGGTGCTGGTGGTGCTGGCCTATGGCCCAGTGCTCTTCCAGATGTTCACCAACATGAACCCCGTGCCAGGCCAACGGCTCTGGTAGCTTCCCCCCCAAGGAATACCCCCTGGACTAAGCCAGGGGGTATTCCTTGCTATGGGTCAAAGGGTAGATTGTAGGCGATGAAGAAGCTGCCCCCTGAAGTTTATGTTTTAGGAACGGTAAGCCTTTTTACGGATATAGCCTCAGAGATGGTCTATCCACTTCTCCCGCTTTTTCTCACCGGGGTATTGGGCGCTTCCACCACGGTCGTGGGTTTGGTCGAAGGCATTGCCGAAGCCACCGCCAGCCTGTTCAAGGTGGCAGGGGGGCGCATTTCCGACCGAATAGCGGCGCGAAAGCCACTCATTTTGCTGGGCTATGGCTTCCCGGCCCTGCTGCGGCCTGTGCTGGCCCTGGCAATGGCCCCCTGGCAGGTGCTGGCCTATCGCTTTTTAGACCGTGTGGGCAAGGGTCTTCGCACGGCTCCCAGGGACGCCTTGATAGCAGAGGTGGCCAGCCAGGATAGCTACGGGCGCGCCTATGGGTTCCACCGCGCCATGGACAGCCTGGGCGCTACCATCGGGCCCCTGCTGGCTTTTTTGCTGCTGCCGTTGTTGGACTTTCGCGGGGTGTTCTGGGTTTCGGCCATTCCGGCCCTTTTGGCCACCCTGGTCATTGTTTTCTTTTTGCGCGAAAAGCGCGGCCTGGCCAAACCGTTACCTCCCCTTCGACTTTCGACCTTTTCGCTCCGATACCGTTGGTTTTTGCTGGTAACGGGGGTGGCTACGCTGGGGCTTTCCTCCAATGCTTTCCTAATTTTGCGTTTGAATGATTTAGGGCTAAGTGCGGCCCAAGCCACCCTGGTTTACACCGCCTATAACCTGCTGTATGCCCTTATGGCCTATCCGCTGGGAACACTGGCCGACCGGGTGGGGGCTAAAGCTCTGGTAATGCTAGGTTTCTTGACCTACGCCCTGGTCTACCTGGGGTTCGGGCTAAGTAGCACTGGCTGGCAGGGAATTCTTCTATTTTTGCTGTATGCCCTGTACAGCGCGGCCTTCGAAGGTAGCAGCCGGGCTTATCTGGCCCAGGTTATTCCAGCAACCGAGAAGGCCAGCGCCATTGGGCTATACCATACCTTAGTGGGCGTACTGTTGTTTCCTGCCAGCGCTATTTTTGGCTTCCTGTGGCAACATTTTGGTTCCAGCGTAGCTTTTTTTACCGGAGCCGCCCTAGCCCTCTCGGCACTGGTGTTGTTCTGGCTTGACCCTACCTCCAAGCGCAGCTATACTCCATAGCTGGCCCCTCTTATGGGCCAGGAGGAAGCCCCGGTTCACAGACTGCGGCTCACCCGACAAGGAGATACCGATGCCATTCACAAGAGAAGAAAAAGCCAGCGTTATCGAAAAGCACGCCCACAAGCCCGGCGATACCGGTTCCACCGAGGTTCAGGTAGCCCTGCTCACCGAGCGGATCAACCGTCTTTCGGCCCACCTCACGGCCAACAAGAATGACGTTGCAGCCAAGCGGGGGCTTTTGACTATGGTGGGCCAGCGCAAGCGGCTTCTGGGCTACCTGGAGAGCAAGGACAAGGCCCGCTACAAGGCGCTAATCGAAAAGCTTGGGCTGCGTAAATAACATAGAATCTCCGGGGGCAGCCCCGGATGTTCTCTTTCGTGTACAATATGTTGGACTCGGTAAGCGGGGCCGGGGGTTTGGCTCCGCTCAAACCTTAAAACATGCTTTCTTTGTTTTGGGCTCAATTACAAACTATCGTCTGGAATATGTCCCACCCCGCATCTAGCCTGTTTCGCCCCCCAAACGAGTGGTGTGCGCAACTCTTCGCTCTAGAGCAGTTTTCTCGCTGGGTTGGTAGCGCATCTGGTGCTCTGCCAGCAGCAACACCGCATGCAGCGCACGCCGTCCTGGTGAAAAAGGGTGAGCTTAACACCCGCAAGGCATGGCAGGCAGGTGCAGGAATAGCCATGGCGTCGGCTCCTGGTGTTTTTAAACCGACCCATGCGTAGAACGCCAAAACGGTCTTCACAGCGTACCCAGCGCTATAACTGGGCATTTAGGAGCAGCTATGAACGAGGAAAATCCAATACCCCAAGCACGCCGCTACAGCGTAGACGTCGGGGGCCGCACGCTAACCATCGAGACCGGCAAATATGCCAAGCACGTGTCTGGCTCGGTTTGGGTTACTTACGGCGAGACCGTGGTGATGGCCACCGCCCAGGCTTCCGATGCACCCATTCAGGCCGATTTCTTGCCCCTAACGGTGGAGTTTGAGGAGCGGCATTATGCCGTAGGGCGCATTCCGGGCAGCTTCATGCGCCGCGAAGGACGACCGGGGGAAAAGGCCATTTTATCGGCCCGCCTGACCGACCGCCCTATTCGTCCGTTGTTTCCCAAAGGCTTTCGCCATGAGGTACAGGTTCTCCTTACCGTGCTCTCGGCAGACCAGGAAAACACCCCGGACATCCTGGGACCCATTGCGGCCAGTGCAGCCCTGATGCTCTCTGATATCCCCTGGGATGGCCCTATAGCCGCGGTGCGGGTAGGTTTACAGGACGGGCGTCTGGTTTTGAACCCAGTGGCCCAGGAGAATAGCCAGCTCGACCTGGTGGTGGCCGGTTCTAAGGAGGCCATCATCATGGTGGAAGCAGGGGCACAGGAGGTCTCGGAAGACCGCTTGGTAGAGGCCCTCGAGTTCGCCCACCGGGCCATGCAGCCCATCCTCGAGCTGCAAGAGCAGATGCGCCTCGAGCTGGGCAAGCCCAAGTTTGCTTTTGAACCCCCGGCCAGACTGGATCCCGATACCCAGGCCGCCCTTTATCAGCGGGCGATGGAAAAAGGGCTCTCGAGCGTCCTGCAAACCGCTTCCAAAGGTGAGCGCTCGGCCGCCCTGGAAGCCTTCGCCCAGGCCCTGCTGGAAGAGTTCGCCCCCCCTGCGGAGGATGGCTCGGTTGACCTGGAGCGGCGCAGGCTGCTAGCAGACGGCTTTGATGAGGTGGTTAAGCAAGAACTGCGACGGCTCATCTTGCAGGAAAACAAGCGGGCCGACGGTCGCAGCCCAGAACAGGTACGGCCCATCTGGATCGAGCACAACGTGCTGCCCAAACCCCACGGCTCGGCCATTTTTAGCCGGGGCGAAACCCAGGTGCTGGGTGTGGTCACACTGGGCACCGGACGCGATGCCCAGCTGGTAGACGACCTCGGCATCGAGACCGAAGACCCCTTCTTGGTGCACTACAACTTCCCCCCCTATTCCACCGGCGAGGTCAAGCGCCTACGCGGGGTGAGCCGCCGCGAGGTAGGCCACGGCAACCTGGCCAAGCGGGGTCTGCGGGCGGTTCTGCCTTCGCGGGAGGAGTTCCCTTACACCATCCGGGTGGTGGGCGACGTGCTGGAGTCGAACGGTTCTTCCAGTATGGCCACGGTATGCGCGGGCTGCCTGGCCCTACTCGATGCCGGGGTTCCACTCAAAAAGCATGTCGCTGGTGTGGCCATGGGCCTGGTTAAAGAAGGCGAGCAGGCAGTGGTGCTGACCGACATTCTGGGCCTGGAAGACGCCTTGGGCGACATGGACTTCAAGGTCACGGGTACCCGCGACGGCGTTACTGCGTTGCAGATGGACATCAAGATTAAGGGCCTGACACCCGAAATCATGCGGGCAGCGCTGTACCAGGCCCGCGAGGCCCGCCTGCACATCCTGAGCCTGATGGAAAAGGCCGTGCCCACCCACCGTACCGAGATGAAACCCCAGGTGCCCCGCATCCTGACCCTCAAGGTTAACCCCGAAAAAATCGGGGGCATTATTGGGCCTGGGGGCAAGAACATCCGCCAGCTGGAGGAGCTGGGTGTAGAGATCGACATCGAGCAGGACGGCACCATCCGGCTCTACAGCGCTAACGCAGCTGCCGCCGAGGAGGCCAAAGCCCGCATCCTGGGCCAGACCGCCGAGGCCAAAGTGGGTGAAATCTACGAGGGTACAGTTACCCGAATTACCAACTTTGGCGCTTTTATTGAGATTTTGCCTGGCAAAGATGGCCTGCTGCACATCAGTCAGCTTGCCCAGGGGCGGGTAGAAAAAGTTGAAGACGTACTTTCGCTGGGGCAGAAGATTAAAGTCAAGGTCAACAAGGTTGACGAGCAGGGTCGGGTTGACCTGATTCGCCCGGAGCTCGAGGGCCTGATCGCCCCGCGCAAGCCACCCGCTCGACGATAACACCCCACTGGGTTGGCATTGAGTTTGGTTGGGGTGTGAAAGCCACCCGTAACCCGCACCTGAGCCAGTAAAGAGCCAACCCATGCTTCTCGTACCGCTTTGGAGTAAACATGACCAACAATCCACCTTTTAGTCGTCCCCGGGGCCCCCGGCGGCGGCAAGAAAGACCCAAACCCAAGGGGCCCATCATCTTAGGCAAGCCCGATGGCGCCGTGGAAATTGTTTTCCTGGGGGGAACCGGCGAAATTGGCAAAAACATCACCGCCATCCGCTACGAAGACGAGATGTTCATCATCGATGGCGGCCTGGCCTTCCCGGACGCGCAGATGCTCGGTGTAGACATCGTAATTCCGCGCATAGACTATCTAGTTCAAAACAAAGACCTGATCCGGGGCTGGGTGCTGACCCACGGCCACGAGGATCACATCGGGGCCTTGCCCTACCTGTTTCCGCAACTGCCGCGGGTTCCGGTGTATGGCGCCAAGCTTACCCTGGGCCTGGTGAAGGGCAAGCTCGAGGAGTTCGGACTCGCAGTGGGCGACTACAACTTTAAAGAGGTCTCCCCCGATGACCGCATCTCCATTGGGCGCTACTTCCAGCTCGACCTATTCCGCATGACCCACTCCATTCCGGATAACTTCGGCATGATCATTCATACCCCCATTGGCAAAATCGTGCACACCGGCGACTTTAAGCTCGATGAGCGCCCTATCGATGGACAGACCTCCCACCTGGAGAAAATCGCCGAGGCCGGAGCCGAGGGGGTCTTGTGCCTGATTGCCGATTCCACCAACGGTGAGCGCCCCGGGGTTACCCCCAGCGAAACCGAGGTGGCAGAAGAGCTCGATAAGGTGATCGGCGCTGCCAAAGGGCGCATTTTTGTGACCACCTTTGCCTCGCACATTCACCGCATCCAGTCGGTGGTCACGGCGGGCGAAAAGTATGGGCGCAAAATTGCAGTGGAAGGGCGCTCGATGCTCAAGTACGCCCGCATTGCCCTCGAGCTTGGCTATTTCCGGCAAAAAGACCGCTTCTATACCCTCGATGAAATCAAAGACCTGCCCGACGAACAGGTACTGGTTATTACCACTGGCTCGCAGGGGCAGCCCGAGGCCGTTCTGGCCCGCTTGGCGGCTGGAGCACATAGCAAGATGGCCATCAAGGAGGGCGACACCGTCATCCTGAGCAGCAGCCCGATTCCCGGCAACGAGGAGGCGGTCAACACCGTCATCAATCGGCTTTATGCCCTGGGGGCCTACGTGTTCTACCCACCACGCTACCGCGTGCATGCCTCCGGCCACGCCAGCCACGAAGAGATCAAGACCGTGCTCAACCTGACCCGCCCGAGGTTCCTGCTGCCCTGGCACGGCGAGATTCGCCAGCAGATCAACTTCAAGTGGCTGGCCCAGAGCATTCCCCATCCGCCCGAAAAAATTCTGATTCCCGAAAACGGGCGCCTTATTAAGCTCACCGCCGACAACATCGAATTCAACGGAACCGTACCCCACGGCCAGCTCTACGTGGATGGGCTGGGGGTGGGCGACATTACCGACGAAATCCTGGAAGACCGCAAACACATGGCCGCCGAGGGGGTGGTCATCATCACCGCCCTGGTCAGCCGCGATCCGCTGGTGGAGGTCATTTCCAAGGGCTTTGTCAAGGCTGGGGAACGCCTGCTGGGCGAGGTGCGCAAGATGGCCTCGGAGGCACTTTACAAAGGGGTGCGTGAAAAGAAACGCCTCGAGGAAATCCGCGACGATATCTACTACCCGGTCAAGAAATTTATCGCAAAAAACACAGGCCGTAATCCGGTCATCCTGCCTATTGTGATCGAGGGCTGATAAGAGATGTCTTTGATTTGCTCTTTTTTCTGGGGCCCCTGCCTGAAGCGCGGGTAGCATTAGCTCGAAAAGCCAGGATGCTCTGACAATCCCTAACGGAACGATTCAGGCGGGGTTCATATCACACGTACTTTCTCGGCTGGACCATAGAGCCAAACCAGGGGAGCTATTCGAACCTTTCTAGCACCTGAAGCGTCGCGCGGCCTCGAGTGACATCACGCAAGAGGGCCTGCAAACGGGGCAGTTGCTGTTCTTCAATTTGTACTTCTACCCACACACCCTCTTCGTCGTAATTCTCGGTCAGCCGTTTCAGCCCCTCTGTTATCTGGTAAAGGGCGTTCGTGTACTCGAACGGAGCTCTGAGTTGGCATCGCATCATGGGCCGGATAGCCTGCTTGGGGGCCTGTCGAAGACATTCGGCCGCCACCCCCCCATAAGCCCGCACCAACCCCCCTGCACCCAGCTTTATCCCGCCAAAATAGCGGGTTACTACCACCATTACCCTGTCTAACCCCTGGGCATCAATTGCGCCCAAAATTGGGCGGCCAGCGGTACCGGCTGGCTCACCATCGTCGAAAAAGCGATACTGGGAACCCACCTTATAGGCCCAGCAGTTATGAGTTGCATGCACATCCCGTACCGCTTGCAAAAATGCAGGGGCCTCCGCAGAGCTAGCCAGCGGAGCTGCATGCGCCACGAAGCGTGAGCGTTTAACCTCATGCTCGTAGCTATAGATGCCCTGCAGTGTAAAACGCATCTGGTTCATGAGATTGAAGCACTTTGCAGCCCGGCCCTTGCTGCTTCATACATGGCCTGGACGTCTGGCTTAATGCCAGTCCACAATTCAAAAGCAAGTGCTCCCTGCCAGACCAGCATGGGCAACCCACCCAAAATGATGAGACCCGCTTGCTGGGCCTCGAGCAACAGCCGGGTGGTTGGTGGGTTGTAGACAATATCCACCACCACCCCACGGGGCAACAAACCGGGCGGCAAGGGGGAGCTGGAGGGGTCTTTGAGCCCGACGCTGGTGGTATTAATCAGCAAATCGCAGCCTTGCACCGCCGCTGCCAGTAATGGCTCGGTGACCAGGCGCAGCCCCATGGCGTTGCACAAGGCCTCTGCCCGGCTTTGGGTGCGGTTGTACACCGCTACCTGTGCACCCCCTTTCTTCAGGGCATAGGCAACCGCCCGCGCAGCCCCTCCTGCCCCCAGCACCAGGGCTTTTTTGTTGCGGTAGGAGATGCCGGCTTCGTCCAAACCAGAGATAAACCCGGGGGCATCGGTATTGTGGCCGATTAGGCGACCTTGCGCGCAGACAATGGTGTTAACTGCCCCAATGGCCCTGGCCTCGGGGCTTATTTCGTCCAGGTAGTCCAGCACCCTTTCTTTGTGCGGAACCGTGACGTTGACCCCGGCAAACTCCCGCCGAACCTCCTGCAAACGGGCTCGCAGAAATGCAGGGGGGGTCTCGAGGGCCAGGTAAGTACCTTCCAATCCCGCCGCCCTTAAGGCAGCCTCGTGCATGGCTGGAGAAAGCGAGTGCTCAACCGGAAATCCAATCAAACCAAGTTTCACACCTGGATTTTAAGCCCCCTAAAGCAGTTTTCCCAGCTCCTTCTTTGAGTGCAGGCTTCTGTGCTACCCCCGTCCAGGACTCGTCCCAGCCCCAATTAAGCCCTAGAGCGCGTGGGCCGCAGAAGGGAGAAGTAGCGATGACCTCGAGCCCTGCTGTACGGTAAGCCCCCGCACATTACACTCCCCCAAGCCTGACTTGCTAAGATAACCTTGGTGAGAAACCTACTTTTCGTTTTCCTGTTGGTTGCCTCGATAGCGCAGGCCAAGACCTACATCATCCCCATCGAGGGGACGATTGACGGGCCGCTGGCTGTTTTCGTAGAGCGTTCCCTCGATCAGGCCGAGCGCGAGGGTGCAAGCGGGGTGGTCTTTCGGGTCAACACGCCCGGCGGGCGGGTAGATGCCGCAATCCGCATCACCGACCGCATCCTGGCCTCTACTGTGCCCACCCTGGCCATAGTCGAGAACGCCTTCTCGGCAGGGGCGCTCATCTCGCTGGCTGCCCAGCAGATCATGATGCTGCCCGGCTCCAACATCGGGGCTGCCCTGCCCATCACCATTACGCCGGTGGTGGGCAACGCCACCGCCGCCGACCGCAAGGTCATATCGGCCCTTAAGGGCAAATTCCGGGCAGTGGCCGAGGCCCGCAACCGCCCCGCCAACATCGCCGAAGCCATGGTAGACCCCGAAGCCGAGGTTCGGGGCATCACCACCAAGGGCGAGCCCCTGACCCTCTCGGCCAAAAAGGCGGTGGAGCTCAAGATCGCCGATGCCGAGGTGCCCAGCCTGCGGGCGGCCCTCGAGAAAGCCGGCTTCAACACCGATACCCAGGAGCTCCAGCCGGGCCCCCAGGTACGCGTAGCCCGCTTTTTGACCGACCCCACCATCGCGGCCATCCTGCTGGCAGTGGGGGTTCTGGGGCTCATTCTGGAATTTTTCACGCCCGGCACCTTTATTCCCGCCATTATCGGACTGACCTCGCTGGGTCTGTTCTTTCTTGGGGGCTATCTGGCGGGCCTTTCCAGTGCGCTGACCATCATCCTGCTGTTTGCCGGTCTGCTTTTGGTTGTGTTCGAGCTGTTTGTTACCCCCGGCTTCGGCATACCTGGCCTGTTGGGGCTGGGGCTAATCGGCGCTTCAATCTACTTTACCTTCGGCGATGAGGCTTTGCAGGTTGGTTCTTTTGCCATCATCGGGCTGGCTCTGGGCCTGTTCCTGATCCTGCGCTACCTGCCCAGAGGACGGGTAGCCCGGCCCTTTGTGCTGAGCAGCGCAGTGGAAGAGGTGGCTCCTCCCAAAAACGAACTCGAGTCGCTCTTAGGGGCCATCGGCAGCGCCATCACGGACCTGCGCCCGGCCGGAACAGCCCAGTTTGGCGACCGCCGCGTGGATGTGGTCACTATGGGGGAGTTCATCGAGCGGGGCCAGGCCATTCGGGTTATCCAGGTAGAAGGCCCCCGGGTGGTGGTTCGGAAAGTAGAGGGCTAGGTTGCTTATAAAGAGGCCACCACCAGCGACTTGAAGGGTCTCTATTGCATGGCTACGCCTTATTCGTTTTCCTGTCCATGATGTACGCTTATAGCGCTGCTGTGTCTGACATCGGCTCGAGCAGCCCCCATGAATATCCGACACAGCCAGAAGAGATGGCAGATTTTTGGGGAAGCTGCGTTAGCATAACTACGAGGAGGATCTCATGGAGTTTGGAGCTTTAATCATCGCTGGCATCGCTTTACTAGCCGTTTTCCTGTTTTTTTACCTGGTACCCGTTCCACTGTGGATCACGGCGCTGTTTTCAGGCGTCAATGTAGCGCTTACCTCGCTGATTGGTATGCGCTTCCGGCGCATCCCTCCGGCCAAGATAGTCAATCCCATGATTAAAGCCTTCAAGGCCGGCATTCCGGTCGAAACCGCCAAGCTCGAGGCCCAGTACCTTGCAGGGGGCAATGTAGACCGGGTGGTTGATGCCCTGATTGCAGCCGATAAGGCCGGTATCAAGCTCAACTTCGACCGCGCCGCCGCCATTGACCTGGCTGGGCGCGACGTGCTCGAGGCCGTGCGGCTTTCCGTCAACCCCAAGGTAATTACCAGCCCGATGGTCGCCGGTATGGCCAAAGACGGTATCCAGCTGCTGGCTACCGCACGCATTACCGTCCGCGCCAACATTGACCGCCTGGTAGGTGGGGCCGGCGAAGAAACCATCGTGGCCCGGGTTGGCGAGGGCATCGTGGCTTCCATCGGTCAGTCGGAAGACCACAAGCAGGTGCTCGAGCAGCCCGACCGCATCTCCAAAACCGTGCTGGCCAAAGGCCTGGACGCTGGCACAGCCTTTGAAATCCTCTCGGTGGACATCGCCGAAGTGGACGTAGGGAAAAACATCGGGGCCCAGCTCCGCACCGACCAGGCCGAGGCCGATAAGAAAATTGCCCAGGCCAAAGCCGAAGAACGCCGGGCCATGGCTGTGGCTGTGGAGCAGGAAAACGCCGCCCTGGTCGAGGCCATGCGGGCCAAGCTGGTCGAGGCCCAGGCGGCCGTACCGATGGCCCTGGCCGAGGCGCTCCGCAGCGGTCGCATGGGAGTAATGGACTACTACCAGCTCAAAAACATCGAAGCCGACACCGATATGCGCGAGTCTATCAGTAAAGCCAGCGGTGGTGGAACCACCGACGGCGGCGCTGGTGGCTCGCAACGGTAAGGCACGCAAAGGGGTTTTAGCCTTGAGGGGAGCGCCCAGCACCACACCGGGCCAGCGCGAGCCCAGCGGCGGGAGAGGTCTGAACAAAAAAACCTCGCCTGTACTCCTGCCATCTCTGCTTGTGGATGAGGCCAAACGCACCCTTCTGGCAGTTGCCACGGTTGCGCTCGCCACTTTGACCCGTACAACAACTGGATGGGGTATTGGCGGACAGAAGGCTCGCCGCACGCCCCAGCGGGCGCAACCAGGGGCTTTCTACGGCTCATCTGGGGCTTCAGCCACTACCCGGAGGGTTTCATGGGTCTAGACGATCTTTTAGGTCTGCTGTTTCTATTTTTCTTTATTGTGCTGCCTGCCTTGCAGGGCCTGCTTAGGCGGGGCCAGCAAATGCCCCCCGATTTTGAGCCCGACGAGATTCCCTTACCGGGTGAGGAGCGCCGTCGGCCCCCGCGGCCCTCGAGCACCCAGCCCGCTCCGTCGGCTGCCTCCCCATCACCACCGGCCAGTACCCCACCCGCCCGCCCGCTGGTTAGTCAGCCTGTTCAACCCTCAAAACCCCGGACGCCCCCTGCAAAGCGACCGAGAACCCTCGAGGAAGTCGAGCGCGAACGCCTGGCCCGTTCCAGCGCGCGCCTACCCAAAGAATCTCCTCAACCGACCCCGGGCAAAACCCAGCCGGAAAGCAGAGCCAGAACCACCGAGCGCTGGACCTTTTCCACTTCAACACGTGATATTCTTAACGGTGTGGTTTGGCATCAAGTGCTGGCCGAACCCAGGAGCCAATATTGGAGAAGAGCACGCAAATCAAGGCGGTAGTTCCCCTTCGCTCAGCCCAAGAAGCCCTGTCCTTGCTGGGCCATGGCGATAAGCACCTGAAAACCCTGCGCAAGCTGCTGCCCACACAACTTGTGGTGCGCGGGCAGGAAGTGCAAATTTCGGGCGACCCAGACGAGGTGCGCCTGGCCGAACGGGTTATACGCGACCTGGTTACCCTGGTGCGCCAGGGCGCCGAAATTGATGCGGGTACCCTCGAGCAGGTCATCCTGGTTGCAGAAAACGGACAGTCGCTCCCGGTCGAAACCGCCGTGCCGACCCTGGGTGACGAGATAACCCTGCCGGGCCGGCTCAAGCCCAAAACCCCCGGCCAGCGGCAGTACGTGGAGGCCATCAGCAGCCACGATATTACTTTCGGCGTGGGGCCTGCTGGCACCGGGAAAACCTACCTGGCCGTGGCCATGGCCGTGGCCTTCCTCAAGGCCAAAAAAATTAAGCGCATCATCCTGACCCGCCCTGCCGTAGAAGCGGGCGAGCGCCTGGGTTTTCTGCCGGGCGACCTCCAGGCCAAAATTGACCCCTATCTGCGCCCGCTCTACGATGCCCTTTTCGACATGATTGACGCCGAGCGCTTTGACCAGTACATCCAGTCGGGTGTGATCGAGGTGGCGCCCCTGGCCTTTATGCGGGGTCGTACCCTGAACGATGCCTTCATCATTCTTGATGAAGCCCAGAACACCACCCCCGAGCAGATGAAAATGTTCCTGACCCGTATGGGTTTCAACAGCCGGGTGGTGATTACCGGCGACATTACCCAGATTGACCTTCCCAAAGCGCAAAAAAGCGGCCTGGTGGAGGCCATGCGCATCCTGAAGGGCATCCAGGGTATTGCCCAGCAGCGCTTTTTGGAGTCCGACGTGGTGCGCCACCCGCTGGTAGCCCGTATCATCAAAGCCTACGAGTCCCATGAGCACGAAAGCGAGCGCTAAACCAGGGCAATGGGACAGGTAGATCTGGTTTCACACACCAAACTTCCCCCAGGCCTGGGCTCCGCAGTGCGCAAAGCCCTCGAGCTGCTGCTGGAGGAGCTGGGCCACGGCGACAAATCCCTCACGCTCATTTTGACCGATGACGCCGAGATCAGGGCCCTTAAGCAGGAGCACTGGGGCGAGGATGCCCCTACCGATGTCCTGTCGTTTCCTACCTACGAACCGGGCGACCCCTTCATTCCGCCACATTTGGGCGATATTGTGATCAGCCTCGAGACCGCCCGCCGCCAGGCCAACCAGCTTGGACACAGCCTGCAAAACGAAGTTAAGGTGCTGGCGGCCCACTCGCTATGGCATTTGCTGGGGCACGACCACCAGCGTGAGGATGAGTGGGCGGGGTTCCGTCAGGTGCAGGCCCGCATTCTCGAGCTCTAGTTCTATGCCCTCCCGAACCCCACCCCCCAGGCCCGGCAGCGACCCCCTACCCTTACGGGGCCTGCGGGCTTCCTTTGCGTATGCCTGGGCCGGTGTTCGCTTCGCCTGGAAAAGCCAGCGCAACTTTCGCCTCGAGGTGTATATCGGCGCTCTGGCCCTGGCCCTGGCCCTGTGGCTGCAGATCAACCCGGTTCCAGTACTGCTATTGGTGGCCTTGGTGCTGGGGCTTGAACTCATCAACACCGCCCTCGAGGCTCTGGTAGATCTGGTCTCACCCAACTATCACCCCCTGGCCAAAGCAGCCAAGGATGTTGCCGCAGCGGGCGTGCTGGTAGCTAGTACAATTGCCGCCCTAATCGGTGTTTTGCTATTCTTACCGCCGCTTGTGGGCCGCCTGGGGCTGTGGTAAACTTCCGGCTAGTAGCGTATGGAATCCCCTTCCAAACATAGCCCTGGCGTTGCCCTGGAAAGCTCCGGGGCGAGTTAGTTTCTGGTTGGGCCTGACGCGAACCCTATGGAAAGCATCCCTGGCAGTCTTGGAATCATCGTTCTTCTCATCCTGATTAATGCTTTTTTTGTCGCCGCAGAATTTGCTCTGGTCGCGATTCGGCGCAGTCGGGTCGAGCAGATGGCCGATACTGGCTCCTGGCAGGGCAGGCTGCTTAAAGAGGCTATGGCCAAGCTCGACACCTACATCGCCACCACGCAGCTTGGCATCACCGCCACCAACCTGATCCTCGGCGCCTTCGGGGAACCCTATGTGACCCGGCTGATTGTGGCTGGCATTACAGCACTATTCGGTCAAACCCAGGCTGCCGCTGCAGCAGAAAGCAGCCTGCTTTTATCCATCAGCTTTGTTTTCTCGGTTATTTTCATAACCTTTGTAACGGTGCTTTTCGGCGAGCTGATCCCCAAAGGTATTGCCCTTCAGCGCACCGAGCAGGTCGCAGCCATTACCATCCTGCCGCTCAATCTTTTCCAGCGGCTCACCGCCCCCTTGGTCTGGCTTTTCAGCCGGAGCGGTAATTTCTTTCTGAGGTTGCTGGGCCTCAGGGAAGCCCCCTCGCACTCCATGGTGGGTAGCGCAGAAGAACTCAAGCTGATCGTGGAGGCCTCCTCAAAAGAAGGGGTCTTGGACGAGAGCGAGGGCGAGATTATCAGCCAGATTCTCGATCTGGAAGAAACCCCAGTGCGCTCGATTATGGTGCCTAGGGTAGACATGGTCGCCATATCAGCCGAAGCCACCCTGCGCGACTTCTGGAAAATGGCCCGCGAGCATCGCTATTCTAGAGTCCCGGTCTACCAGGAAACCATCGACAACATTGTTGGAGTAGCCTACATCAAAGACTTACTCGAGTACGAAGGTCCGGAGTTAGACAGTATAAAGATCGGCAGCATAAGCCACCCCGCCTATTTTGTGCCCGAAACCATGGGGGCCAGGGAGCTTCTGCGCGAGATGCGTCGCCGCAAGACCCACATGGCCATTGTGGTGGATGAATTCAAGGGTACGGCAGGGCTGGTTACCCTCGAGGACATCATCGAAGAGATCATTGGGGAAATCTACGATGAATCCGACGAGGAAGAGGTGGCCCCGGTGCAGCAGATAGCTCAGGGGGTCTATCTGCTAGATGCCTCAATCCCGCTGGAAGATGCTTCAGAAAAGCTGGGCATTGAGTTGCCCGAGGGTGAGTATGACACCCTCTCCGGCTTTCTGATGAACGAGTTTGGGCGCATACCCGAGGTGGGGGAACAGCTCGAGTACGCTGGCTATATTTTTACCGTCGAAACCGCCGATCCACGGGGCATCGAGCGGGTGCGGGCTCAGAAAAAAACCCCAGAACCCCGCGACGACGAAACCCTTAGCGAGTCGGTAACTTCAGAAGAAGCATAGCCGCCGGTGCAGTATGCTAAAGCCGTGCCCAAGACGCCTAAAAAGATAGTAGAAAAACTCCAGCAGCTCCTGGCCCACTCCTACTCGCCTTACTCCGGTTTTGCCGTTGCGGCTGTGGTCAAATCCCGGTCGGGTCGGCTGTATGGCGGGGTTAACGTGGAGAACGCCGCCTATCCCCTCTCGCGCTGCGCCGAGCAGTCGGCCACCTTGCAGATGGTTTCAGCGGGAGAGCGTGAGATTGTCGAGGTCTGGGTCATGAGCCGGGGAAAGCAACCGGCAACCCCCTGTGGTGGCTGCCGACAGGTACTGAGCGAGTTTGCCCAGCCCAACGTATCGGTACACTGCCTGAGTGCAGAGGGCCTCGAGCTACACACCACGCTAGGCGAGCTTCTGCCCCATGCCTTTACCAGTCAATACCTGGACGGGCCGGGCAAAAAGTAAGCCTCTGGCACCCTATTCCTGATTTTCTACTGAAGACCGCTTTATATACGGGTTAGGTCGCGGTTGCTGACAAAGGTTGGCAGGCCATAGTACATCGCCCGCAGCCTTGCATAGCCCTCGAGCCAGAACTGGTCGGCATAGTCCAGCGCGTAAATCTCGAGGGCGTACCCTTGAAGCCTGAACAGGTGGCTGAGGTTGTACTCGAGTTCATGTGCAGGCAACACCCGATAACCCCAGGGTGTCCAGGTAGTAGAAAACGACTCCAGCACCACACCGTTTACCAGGCCAGATAGCTCGGGCAGCAGATGAAACCCACGGTTGGCATACAGAAGCCTCGAACCCAAAAGCTGCCGCAGCTGGGTGATAAGTTCCAGCAAAGCCCCCCGATCCTGGGGATACAGGGTCACGGTGTCCAGCGTATCCAAAAATAAACCCTCAAACCCCATCTCTACCGCCCTTCGAGCCTCATCCAGGCGACTTCTAACCCAGTCGGGGTGGGACGGATCCACATAAACCGTATTCCAATCCAGGTTTCGTGCATTGCGATGCCAGGGTGAAGGAACAAGCTGATCTTCCCCCAGGCTCAGATAGGCCAGGGGCAGGGTTTGCCGACTACGCAAAATCTGGAGTTCTTGAGGGGTATAGGCCCAGGTTTGCAGTACCACCTTCGCATACCTGTAAAGCCGCAACAGTCGCCCTCTGCCGTAGTAGAAGGCCAGGGCTTTGGATTTGCAGATGCCGAACATATTACTGGTAGTTGCGCAATTCGCGCAGAACTGGCAATGCCGCCAACAGCAAATAAATGGTAAAAAACCCACATCCAATCAGGTAGCTCAGCGATCCATCTAAAGGCAACACCCCCTGCAACGAAAGGGCAAAGACGGCAGCATACACCATGAGCGCCAGCAGCATCCCCAGCAGTACCCTTACGGTGCGGTTCATTGTGGTGAGCGTAAAAGCCACAAAAAACCCGAGCCCAAGCAAGAAATTTGCAATCAGGAAGATCTGGGTCTCCATGCTGTTAAGGTTGAAAAATGCCCTCACCAGAAGGCTCAGTGCCAACAGCAGCATCGCGTAGGAGGCCAGCACAGACAAAAAAATACGGTTGACATTTCGGGCAAACACCCTCATGTCGCTGGTGCTGGCCAGCAGCAAGCTCATACGATGCAGGAAAACTCGAAGCTGCCACTCAAGCCCCCCCATGCTCAGCACCAGCGGAACCACCGCCAGACCTGCTGCAATGGACGTACCGGTAATCCAGTGCCAGAATGGGTTAAGGAATACGAATACCGCACTTAGAAAGCCGTATAGCATGAGCGGAATGGCGTCCAGCCAGTCGGTTTTCTGCAATATCTTCCATGGTGAGTGGTTGGCTTTGGTTCTGAGGGTGATGAGCGCAGCCGTAAAGCTTAGCAGTACCGCCACCATCATCACCAGAACCGTGGGGGCTGCGCCGAGCAGCTCTGGAAACAGCAAGAACCCTGCCCCAGAAATCACCCCTGGCAAGGCAGTTAGCAGCAGCCACATCTCTTGCTTGTACAAAAGTAAAATGCTCGAGGCCATGTGGTAGGCCATTTGCAAAACCAAAAGGGCAGCTAAAGCCGGGCTTGCCTGTAGAAGTACGGCAATCAGGGTTGCCAACCCCAGACCCATAAACAGCATGCTGCGAAGCAACACCCGTGCTTCCGGAGCAAAACCCCGGCCCATCAGGACATAGGCCAGCCGAATCATGCCCTGGCTCCAGGACCAGCCCAGAACTGCCGATAAAATCAGGCCGAGGGTGGCTTCCTGGGAGCCGGCCCAGGCAAAAACCGCCGGAAAAAATAGCCCCGGCATACCATAAAAAAGCCCGTGCGAAAGCTCTCGCAAGGTTTCGGAAAGGGGATTGATTTTGCGCTTGGTGGCTGCGGGCTTGCGCGGCACCGCCCGATAAAGGGCTTCGGCCAGCTCAAACACATTGGGGTAACCATAGCGTTCCAACACCATCCGGTCGTTATAACCATGTGCCTCGAGCACGGCCGCTATTTGCTGTGCGTCCACAGCGGTCTCGATCACCGGCCCCAGATGCTGAATCAGTGGCGCCAGACGATTAGAAAGGCCTGGCTGGCGCCCAGTTCGAGTATAGCTGGGCAGCACCGCCACCCCACGGTCGTCATAAAACTCCGTTCGCTGGCTCATGCCAACAATCCACCCTTTGTGCTCTGGCAACCAGGTAAATAAGGGCCGCTCGAGGCTTCAGCGGCAGCTTGCGTGTTTCGCGGTAATCTGGTCAGGTTCAAGCCATCCAGGTGTGCGCACAACCCCCCCAGCTGCATGTCCCCAACACCCCAGACGGCTCGAGGGCCAGCAATCGGGCTTAATGGCACAAAAAATTGTTTTCCGGCAGGTCTCACTCAGCTCCCCGTAGTCGGTAAAGGTTGGGTCGGGTATGGTATCTCCGACAACGTAGAAGACCTGGCCGCCCGAAAAAGAATGACCACATCATGGTACATTTTGCGGTAGTCGTTTAGAAAACGCTCGAGGGTAAAGTGCTTGAGTACCCGCGCCCGCGCTGCCTTGCCCATAGTAATCCGGCGCTCATCGTCCAGCAACAACTCGGCGCAGGCCCTGCCCATCGCCGCAGGATCACGAGCAGGCACCAGAATACCTGCATCGCCTACTGCCTCCGCCACCCCCCCCACATCGGTTGAAACCGTGGCCCGTTCACACGACATGGCCTCAATCACGGCATACGGAAAACTTTCCGAGATGCTGCTCAGCACGGCCACATGCCCAGCCTGATAACCCCGTGCAGCCGGTGAGATTCGACCTTCAAAGGTCGCTGCTCCCTCCAGGCCCAGCTTTGCGATTAGATCTTCGCAGCTTTCCCGATAACGCTCATTGCCTGCAGGCGTCGGACCAAACATTCGAAGGCGGGCATTGGGCACATGTTCCCTGGTATAGGCAAACGACTCAATCAGGGTATGGAGGTCTTTGAGGGGATCAATGCGTCCCACAAAGGCGAGCGTGGGAACCTCGGGCTCCACCTCCGGAGGCGGAAACAGGGCCGGATCAATGCCGTTGTGGATGGGGCGAATGGAGGTAGGAAAGGCCCCGTTGCGCTCCTCCCAGCGGCGGTTGTACTCCGAAACCGGCACGATTAGGTCGGCCATGCGGTAAGCGGCGCTCGAGAGCAGGCGAAAAAAGTTTAAGATCAGGGTTTGCACCGAAAGGCTAAAAGGAGCCTGGAGATAGCTCAGGTAGCGCTCTCGAAGATAAACACCATGTTCGGTTAGAACAAATGGGACATGGTGGTACCACTTGCCCATCATTCCCACCAAAGCCGCAGGCCCGTTAGAAACGGCATGATAAACCTCGGCTTTAGCAGGAATAAGCTGCAGGGGACGCAGCAAATGCTCAATCAATTCCGAGGCCAGTAGAGCGTCCTGGAGGGTCAGATTGGGCAGTGGAGCAATCGAAGGGTCTTGCGGCTGATGCTCCTTCCAAACTTTGAGTAAGCGGCCAAGGGAAGCTTCGCTCAACAAGGCCTCTCCCAGATCGGCTTGCTGTGCATAGCCAGCCATAGCCCGTAAGGCCCACAAAAAATAGGTTGTGCCCCAATTAGGCCTGACCAGGGCACTTACAAAGCTGTGGTGCACCTGGTCGAACCAGCGGGAAGCACGCTGCCTCGAGCGACCCCGGCGAACACTATTCCACAAGGGAAAATTGACCACGCCTTTAAGGTTTGCAGGTGGAGGATAGGCTGCTTTTTCCAGGCCATTGCTGGTAAGGGCAATTACCTCAAACTCAAAGTCGTGCAGACCACGAATGAGCTGATCGCACCACACGCTCACCCCGCCCAGCACGAATGGGTAGGTTCCTTCAGTGATAAGTGCGATTCTCATGGTCATGCCCTATAGAAAATGATCCGTGTGCCCTACTCCGCAAGGTAGGTAAAACGCAAGACCTGCCCTGCAGAAAGGTTCACCTTGGAAACAAGATCGCCCCCATATACCCAGCTAACCCCCTGCGCCGCCCCCGTAAAAAACAGTACACCAGAACTTTGCGCCGTAGCGATATCAACCCGATTTGTACTGCGGTCCCAGGTGGCAGTAACACCGGCTTTGAGAAGCGCGCTGTGTCGGGTGCGTTCGGCCACGTACTCCCCGATCTCGTCCCAGGAGGGGTTAAGCACTGGGATTTTGTAATACGAGGTGTATTTCTGCATCAGGCGGTTCAGGTAATCGAAAACCAAGCTGCGTCCCGGCGCGAACTCGCGCAAGTTGGCCTGGTGGAAGTAGTGCGAGCTGGCACTGGTCTGGAGGTGGTAGAGGGCCAGGTTGGTTTCCTGCTCGAGGATCTCCTCATAGGTAAGCGGCCTGGGCCAGTAGGGGTGCTGCCCACCCGGGGCGTAGATGTAGTTGTAGAACGAGGTGGCCTCCTCCGGGGTAGTCACGGTGTAGGCAATGTTGGTGGGCCACACGGGGATCATCAGCAAGTTCGGGCGCAGGGAAATCCCGCAGATGGGGCAGGGTGGTTTGTGGCTACCTACCGAGTAGTTGCCGTGGATATAGCGGATGCCTAGCTCCACCGCGCGGTCGAGCAAAGCCTGGTTGGCACACACCAGGCCGAAATCTTTGCGCGGCTCATCTGCACCAGGGCCCGTGGACCCTGAGATGGCTGGGCACTCCGACGACAGGGCTGGGGGAATCAGCGGAGCCGGGGCGGGACTGCGGTACCAACCCAAGCCCGATAGCTCACCGGTCTTGAGGGTCTTGTCGCTATACCACAGGCCAATTTGGTTGGCCAGGCGGGTGTTCTCGGCAATCTGGAAGCGCAGTGCGGCGGGGTCGGTGATGTTGTCCATCGAAGGGTGGTCGCGGGTGTGGTTGACCCAGCGCATCCGACTGGCCAGACACTTGGTCAGGCTGGACAGGGGGTCGCCGCTGGAGACCCCTGGGTTACAGCTTGCCGCCACGCCGGTGTTCACCCCCCGCCCGTTGAAGGCCAGGTTGAGCATGAAGCCATTGCTAAGGGGATAGGTGGCGTTGAGCTGGCGCTGCTGCAGGTACAGCGACCAGGCATCCTGGGCCGAAAGCTTAAAGGGTTGGAGCCGGTAGCGCAGGGGATCGCCGGGCTGAAGGGTGTCGTCCCACCAGTCGGACTCGAGGCCCCAGTCATCCACATCAACGGCCAGAATGTGCCGCCGTTCGCCGATAAAAAGCCCTCGAGTAGCCCAGCGAATCAGGCCGTAGCCCAAGAGCTGGGTGTGAAGCAGATAGGGGTTGCTGGCAATGGTCAGGGCAATGCGCTCGCGTCCATCGGCGCTGCGGCTAAACACCCCCAGCACATTGCCGCTCGAGTCCTGCAACAGCGGCTGCACCACACAACCGGGCGACTCCTGGGCCGTAGCCAGACGGGCGGGGTAGACAAAAGCATTTTGAATGGGAATCTCTGCGTTGGGGTTGAGATAGCTAAACAGGCCGCGGCCCTCGGGCGTGAGGGTCATTCGAACGGGGGGATAAGGCGGCGGGCTGTCCGGCGGATTGGTGGCGGGGTTATCGGTGCGCACCCCTTCATCTCCGGCCGGCCGCACCGAGCGGATGCAGTAGTCTTCAGGTTCGCCAAAACGCTCGTTGGGAGTTCCCGGCCCAGGAAAGGTGTACAGCGAGACTGAGCGCACTGCGTAGCGGCGCTGGTAGTCCCACAAGCGGCTCCACTCTGCACCGCTCAATGCGCTGGCAAAATCCCCCGGCGAGACTTCGTAGGCCAGGTTGTTGCTGGCCAGCAAGATGGCCTGGAAGCGCCCACCCGTGCTGTCCTCCAGCATGCTGCTGGTCAGCTCCTCGGTAGCGGCCAGCAATACCTGGTAGTTGGCCCCCAACTGGTCGAGCAAGGCCCGCCAGGCCTGCAGGCCCGGGTCTTCGTCGGTTAGGCCAATCACCAAAATGCGCAGCGCTACCCGGTTTTGCGGCAGGGCCTGGAACTGCACCCCCCCGCGCTGGGGACGCAGCAAACCAGGAATCTGCACATCGGGCAAGGGGCGGTTGGCATCGGCCTTGTGCAGCGGCAAGGCAACCGGGGCGCCCTCGAAACGGGGCATAGAGGGGGCCTGGGATGGCCCTTCCGGCGCCTGACCAGCCTCGCTGCCCCTTTGCAGATTGCACCCCGCCAGCAAAAAAAAGGCGGCCAGGATAAGGGTGGTGGTTTTTGTGTTGAATTTCATTTCTCTTGGCCCCCTTCTGAATATGGCTAAAACGCAGATGTTCTCTAGACCCCAGAGTAGAAGAAGAACCCTAAACACGACAGGGCAGCCAGCCTGTTACCTTTCGTTACATTAAATTGTGCATCTGGCGCAGACGGGTCTAGAGTGAGGGTATTGGCGGTGATAGAACCCGCTAATCTATAGCTTCACAAAAAACCGTCAAGCTGTCCAGGGAGGCATTACGGTCATTACACCAGGCTGCCTATTCACCTGCGGGAAGATGTGCAAATCCCGCTCGAGCCCTTTTAGCCCGGTGGGATTTTTGCGTCTGTTATGCTGTAGTTGGACTTAACGGGGGTGTTACCTGCACTCCTCTACCCAACCATCGAGTTCCCGCCGTTTGAGGATGGAGAAAATACCCAGGCTGGTGGTGCTGCTGCAAAACTGCGAGGCGCTTTTGATGCGGGTGTCGGTGTATTCGATGTTGAGCACCGGCTTGCCCGCTTGCACCATGGGACGGGTCTGGTTGCACCAGCCCTGAGCAAAGCACTCTTCGGTCACGAGGAAATCGAAGTCGTTGATGAGTTGCGGGAGCAGTTCGGTGGTGTTCTTGAGGCCAATGGCCAGCCCGCGCTGATGGGCTTCTGCCGCCAGCCAACGGTTAAAACGAATCTGGTCCTGGGCCGTTAGGGGGAAGCCGGTATCGTTCTGGTAACCGTTCACGTTGTCCGGGTCTACACCAACAAAGCCTTTTTGCTTGCACAGGTCGAGGCGGGCCCGCAGCACAGGGGCCAGCTTGTCAATCTGACGGATGTCCAGCCAGCGCTCCCCTGCCCAGCCCTCGTAGTTGCGGCCCAGCACCTCGGGGGGAAACTGGTTTTTGTCGGGCCGCCAGTTCTCCCAGGAGCCTGCACTCAGGTAGCAGACCGCCTTAACACCGCGCGCCGCCAGCTCCTGCACCACACTGGCCGGGGTATCGAACAGGTCGACATTATAAACCGTTACCCGTCGGGTTTTGTCGAGGGTTCCGGTGTACTGGACATGCCAGGTGGTATCAAGCCCAGGTTTCCACCAACTGCCAGCGGTAGGGGGAGGCGGGGTTGGGTTGCTCACATCGAGGGTACTTCCACAGGCTGTGATGGCGATGGCCAGAATCCATAGGTGGCGCAGCATAGACAGCCCTATTAGAATACCGCCCAATCGGGGTCTTATGGGCGTGGCATGTAGACCCCTTGAGCAAATTCTCATAATATTGTGCCCCCTCGAGCCTTTCGCACGTAACGCCTGCCAACTTGACAGCATCTGGACGGCTGCTATCGTCAAAACGTGAGGATGGGTCATGAGGAAAATACAGGGTTTAATTACAGGCCTCAAATTTTGGTTTTATTTAGCAGCAGCCTGGGTCTTGCTAAGCGGGTGCAGCAAACCCGCACCGGAGCCCCAATTGCACATTGACCTTTTCCCCAGCAGCCTCACCCTCCAGCAGGGCCAGAGCAAAAGCGTCAATATAAGGCTTGTACGCAGCAACCTGCCGGGCCTGGTGGTGCTGGACCTGGCAAGCCCTCCACCCACTGGGGTTGGTGTCACCTTTGAACCCAGCAGCACCCTGGAAGATACCTCGACCCTGCAGGTTCAGGCCTTGGGCAATGCCGAGGTGGGCCGCTTTACCTTGCGTGTGCGGGCCTCGAAGGGGTCTTTTTCCCGAACTGCCGACCTGCACTTGGGGATAGAAGCGGCCAACCAGCCCGATTTGCAGCTTAGTCTGAGCAACCCCAGCCCCTCCATCCGCCAGGGGCAGTACGAAGACCTCCTGGTAGACGTGGTTCGCGTCAACATTGGGGGTACGGTGGTGCTGGCCCTCGAGCAGCAAGACGGCAGCCCCCTGCCCGCTGGCCTGAGCGCCACCTTCAGCCCCAGTCAGCCGGGCAGCAGCATCTCGATTCTGCGGCTTTCGGTGGCCCCTACGGCCACCATCACCACCTATCCCCTGCGCATCAAGGCCACCCTAGGAAGCCTCGAGCGCACCCTGCCCTTCACCCTCACGGTCTTGCCCGCGTCATCCGACTCCGATTTCCAACTGAGCCTTACGCAAAACCTGAGCCTCCGGCGGGGCAGTAGCCTGAACGAAACCATCACCATCGTGCGTAATAACCTGGTCGGCCCCATTACCCTGAGCCTCGAGCGCTCCGATGGCTCCCCTCTACCAACCGGCATCAGCGCCATCTTTGCGCCCCAGGAGGTGGATGGCTCTACTTCTACCCTCACCATCACTGCCGCCCCCGACCTGCCGCTGGGAGACTATGTACTGCGGGTCAGGGGGGCCCAGGGCAGCCTGGTTCGTACCGCTCTGGTGCTCCTGAATGTGTTCGACCAGGCCGAGCTAACCGCCACCGGGGCGGCCTGGGTTGCCGGCCAGGACAACAGCGGCGCCTGGCAGGTGGCTATACCCAGCGCCGGTAAGTACCTGCTGCGCGTGGGCAACACCGCCGGAAGCTATGGCTGGGCGGTGGTATGCAGCAAAACCGAGGCCGGGCTTACCACCCATCAGGTGGGTGTTTACCAGCTCACCCTGGACGAAGTGCGCGACCTGAGCCTGCCCTGCCCTTCGCCAACGAGCGGCGGTTCGTTCTCGAACGTAAGTGGGCAGCTGAAGGGCTTGAACGGCAGTTACGGCCAGGTGGCCTATGGAACCGCCAGCGACCTGGTAGACCCCGCCCGCACCGGTGAATTCCCTCCCACCCCGGCCTACCCTGGCTACCTGCTGCAGGGGGTGCACCACGGCACTGCCGACCTGATGGCCGTGCGGTATCTGCCGCCCAGCGCACCCGGCACCCTCTTCGAGGCAGATCGGGCCGTATTCCAGCGCAGCTATGCCGTAGGAGGCAACCAAACCTTTAATCTGGACACCAACGGGCCCAATTCGTTTGCCCTCGAGGGCTCCTACAGCGCCACCCTGACCAACCCCAACCCCGCCGCCCAGGGCCTGAGCTACCTGGCCTACCTGACCCCCACCACCTCAACCCTCTACCTGGCCGACAGCCAGCAACAGGCAGCCAACCTAACCTACCGGGCCATCCCCGCGGCCCGGCAGCAGCCCAACGAGTTCTATCTCTTCAACGCCCGCGAGACCACCTTCAGCAACCTGAACCTGCGTTCTCGGCAGGTAGTGCTCGGCCAGGCCAACCCCCAGAACCTGAGCGCCAGCTTCCTGAACCCGCCAGGGGCCACCCTGGCCCTACTGGGCAACCAGTTCCAAGCCTCCTGGAGCACGGCCTACACCTGGCTCGGCAACGGCACCCGGCTCTTTAGCCTGCAACTGGCCCAGCTTGCGGTGGCCCCCAGCACCAACCTGGAATGGCACCTGCACCTCTCGCAAGCCTGGCTGGGCAGCACCGACACCTACACTGTCCCCGACCTGGCCCAGTCCTGTGCGGCCACCCAGACCCCCTGCGCTCCCTCCCCTTCCAACGCCCCCGCCAACGGCTGGCAGGCCGCCTGGGGTTTACAGAGCAACCTCGAGCTCGACTGGTCGCTTAGCGCCGTGCAGGTTAGCCTACCCCTGCGCGACTGGCTGCCCCTGGCCCAAAGCAGTGTGCCACCCACCGGCATCAACCTGGATGGCTTTAGCTTCGCCGCCGCCAGCGACGGAGGCATATACAACCCCAACGCCCTCTCGGCCCAGCGCCTGCAACCGCCGAGAGCACCCCAACTGCTGCCCAGGTGGCTCTCACCGCGTTAGGCCGTGTTGGGCGGGCCTGGCGCATTTCACCCCCAAGGCTGCCGCGCTGGCTCAAGCTCCGAAAAAACCTAACCAAATCCCTGTAGCCCCGGCCTACCTATAGGCCCACAAAAAACCTGCCTGGAACGCCCAGGCAGGTCTGTTTGCTACAGGAGCTATGGCAAGGGTGTGGGAGGCGGCACCTGCACGCCGGTAATGGAGGCCGGCTTGGCTTCTTCGGAGGAGTTGTTGGTGCCATCGCCCAACTGACCCTCTACGTTCCTGCCCCAGGCCACCACCGAGCCATCGTCCAGCAGGGCCAGGGCATGGAAGATACCCGCCGCCAGACCCCGCACACTCCGGCCTGAGGGTATGCCCTGTACATCCACCGGGATCGTCTGGTCGCCCGTAGTAGTCCCATTGCCGAGTTGGAAGCTGTCGTCGTGGCCCCAGGCTTTCACCGTGCCGTTGCTCAGAACGGCCAGGGTGAACTCGTAGCCCGCCGCAATGCCCACCACGCCCGTCAGATCCGTGACCTGCACGGGTACGTTGCTGTCTGTAGTGTTAGCGTTGCCCAGTTGACCGTGGTTGTTGTAACCCCAGGTACGCACCGTTCCGTCGGCCAGCAAGGCAACCGAGTGGTTGCCCCCGGCGGCGATGGCTATCGCGGTGATGCCAGCCAGCGGGGTAGGGTTGGTGTACCGGACGTTGTTGCCCGTACCCAGTTCGCCATTGGGGTTGTCGCCCCAGGCCCAGATACTGCCATCGGCTTTGAGGGCCAGGGTGTGGTCGTCGCCGGCAGCCAGGGCAATCACGCCATTAAAGCCGGAAATAAGCGCGGGCGAGTCCTGTTGGGCAGTTGTGCCAAGGCCAAGCTGGCCCACATCGTTGCGCCCCCAGGCATATACGGTGCCTTCGGAGGTCAAAGCCAGCGAGTAGTAGCGACCGGCCTCTACCGCCACCGCCTTGACCCCTGCGGGCAGGATGTTGTCGCGCAAGTTGGGCACCGAGCTGGTGCCGCTCGAGTCTCCTGGCCCATCACCCAGTTGCCCGAAGTCGTCCCGCCCCACCGTAACCACCCGGCCATCGTTGGTGAGGGCAATGGCATGGTACTCGCCCAGAGATAGCGAGACCACATCGTCGCTTGGTGAGACCCAGGCTGGGGTGCTATCGCTGGTCCCAGTGGTCGCTCGGCCCAACTGTCCGTAGGTGTTGTCGCCCCACGACCAGACCTCGCCGTTGGGCTTGATGGCCGCGCTAAAATAGCCCCCTGCTGCCAGTGTTGTGGCCCGCAATACCCGCAGGGTGAGGGTGGCCTTGCGGGTCAGGTCGCCGCTACTGGCCTGCACGATCAGGTTGTAGACCCCCTCCGGCACGTTGCGGGCCACCGTTAGCGTCACCGGGCCGGAAGCGCTCAGGCTGGCCGGGCCGATGCTGATGCCGCTGGGGGGCGATTCCAGGCTCAGGTTCACAGGGCCGCTAAACCCTGCCACCGGCGTGAGGGTAAGGTCGAAGTCCGAGAAGTTCTGGCCCTGGGCCCGCATAGTGCTGGAGCGGGTCAGGGCAATGTCGAACGAGGTAACAGTTAGATCAAAACTGGCGGTTTTGCTGAGGCTGCCCTGGGTGGCGACCAGCGTCAGGGTACTGGGGCCGGTGGGGGTGGCGGTGGTGGTATTGAAGGTGATGGGGAAGTCCTGTGCGGCCGTACCGCTTACTGTGATGCTGGCAGGTGAGACCGAAACCCCCTCGGGCGGGCTTTGCAGGCTCAGGTTCACCGTGCCGCTAAAGCCGTTCTGGGGGGTGAGGGTAAGGGTGGCGCTAATAGCGTTGTTCTGTACCACCGTCCCGGAAGTGGGGTTTAGGGCAATCTCGAAGTTGGGCTGGGGTGCAGCCGTAACGTTGAGTTCAAAAGTAGCCGTAACACTAAAGTTGCCCTGGCTGGCCCGCAGCGTGAGGTTGTGGGTTTGCAGCGGTGTGGCGCTGGTGGTCTGGATTTCCAGGGTGAAGGGTTGGGCGTCGCTGCCCGTGACATTCACGCTGCTTGTAGTGAGCGAAACCCCCTCGGGCGGGCTTTGCAGGCTCAGGTTTACCGTGCCGCTAAAGCCGTTCTGGGGGGTGAGGGTAAGGGTGGTGGAGGCCGACTGGCCGGGGTTGATGGTGGCGCTGGTGGGGTTGAGCGAGATTGTGAACCCTGTTACCTTGAGGATCAGGTTAGCGGTTTTTCGCAGGCTGCCCTGGCTGGCCTCGAGGGTCAGGGGGTGATCCTGGATGGGGGTGGCACTGGTGGTGGCAAGGGTAAGGGTTACGGTTCGCGGGGCCGTGCCGCTCAAGTCAACCGAGGTCGGCGAGAGCGTAACCCCAGCCGGCGGGCTCTGCAAAGCCAGGTTGACCGTGCCGCTAAAGTTATTCTGGGGTGTAAGGGTCAGGTCAACCTCCACCGAGTTGCCCTGAGCTACGTTTAGAGTGGTCTGGCTCAAGGACAGGCTCAGGCCCGGCTGGGGCTGCGTGCCGCAGCCTGCCAGCATAAGACCGACCACTGCGAGGGGTAAGAGAAACTTTTTCACGATACCTCCTTACTAAATCAGCCTCATTATAAGGCCTTGGTGATGCGGGGCCAGTGACAAATGCATCCAGTTAGAGACTGTCTTAAAACTTTCCCAGACGATATAATCGAGCATGAATAGTCGAGCAAGCTGCTACCCAAGCGATCTTTCGGACAATGAGTGGGCGATACTCGAACCGCTAATGCCCGAGCCCTCCTGCTTCACCCATAGACCAAGGGAACATAGCTGGCGAGAAATCCTCAACGGTATCTTCTACATCACTCGCTCTGGATGCTCCTGGCGCATGATGCCTAGCGATTTGCCACACTGGAAGACGGTCTATCACTACTTCAGGCTGTGGAAAAAGAGCGGATTCATCGAGCGACTCCATA